>CAMOGC010000034.1 GCA_946613955.1 uncultured Clostridia bacterium | reverse complement strand
GTGCGTTCAGGATATCTTATCACAGTTTTGGGAACAGAAACAACGGGGAAATCGCGGGGCTCTCAGGGGCTCATGGAGTCTCACGGAGCTTCACTGGGGTTCCCGGGTCTCACGCCTCATGAAGCCTCCCGGGAGGTTCCGGGTTTCACGGCGCCTCGTAGGCGGTGGCGAAATAGATGATGTCCTTCAGCTCCCGGGATTTTGGGTTCTGGGGCGCGTTGATTTTCCGCCAGCTGTTTCCCTCCTTGCGGAACACCATGGTGGAGGAGGAGCCGCCGTCCAGATTATAGGCCTGCCGAACCCCCGGGAAGGTCATGATCAGATCCACAAACTGGTCGATGCCCAGGCCCACCGAGCCCGGATCCTCCGGCCCCTCGCTGGTAATGAGCAGGTATTCCAGCTGCCCCGTCTGGCAGATGGCCATCCGCTGCGCCGGCTTGTTGGGCGCCAGATTCGGGCGGTTTCTTCCGTACTGGGGAACCCCGTCGATCACCAGCGCCGGACCGAAGGTAAACAGGTTCGTCAGCCGGTCGCCCAGGGCCTCCACGTCCGCGTTCTGGGCCTTGGGCAGGATGATCAGGTTGCCGTCCCGGTCGATGGCCAGCACGTCCAGCTGCCCGTCGCACTTCAGCCGCATCATCTTCCCCTGGCGCATGATGGCGCCCTTCTTCACGTCCTCGCCGCCGCAGAAGTCCCCGTTGATGGCCACGACCGCCTTGACCCGCTCGGCCAGCTTATAGCCGTAGGTGGTGTTTTTGTTGTTCAGGGGGGAGGCCATGAGGGTCCGCAGCTGGGAGCCGTCGGCAATCTTGACCCGGGCGTAGACATAGCCCGTGTCATAGATCCGGCCCCGCCCGATGTTGACCGTAATGGAGGGATCCGCGTAGCCGGTGGGATCCGGATTCGTCCCATCGTAGAGGTAGTTTTCCTCCCGCGGGGCGATGGCCACCTTCAGGCTGTTCTGGTCCACGGGAATGGGCACCACCTTGCCCCCCTCCGCCTTCGGCAGGGGCAGCACGGGAACCTTCGCCTCCTCCCCGGGAACGGCGCTCGGCGCCGCCGAGGCCGGAGCGTCGGTCTTTTCCTCCGCGACCAGATAGTCGGTCTCCGCCGATGCGGGAGCAGCTGTTTCCGTAACTCCCGTGGCTGGCGCGGCCGTCTCGGGGCTCGCCAGCGCGGAAGAGGCCGTTTCCGAAATCCCCGGCGTCGGGGAAGGCGCGCTTTCCTCCGCAAAGGCCAGGGTTCCAGCCGCGGCCAGGAGAAGCGCCGCCGTCATCGCCGCCGTCCGTTTCATCATTGCTTTCAAAGGTTTTTCCTCCTTCCAGGGAAAAAGGCACCCGGCCTTCCGCTGTTCTTTCCGCTCCGGAGCGGGCTCCTTTATTCCGCCTGCCAGGCGGAGGCAAAATAGACGATATCCGGCACGTTCCGGTATTCCTCGTCCGCCAGCTTGTTGCGCCAGTTGCCCATGAACACCAGATGGCAGGAATTGCCCCCATCCAGGTTATAGGCATGGCGCACGTTGCCGAAGGAGGCGATGAACTCCGTAAAGCTCTGGAGATCCATGCCCCAGTGGGCCACGGTCACGATCATGTATTCCAGCGGCCCCGTCTGGCAGATGGCGATCCGCTGCTCCCGGTTTTTCGGATGGGACACCCGCTGGGTGCGCTCGTAGTCCACGACGATTTCCCCGTCCCGGATCAGGGCGGGTCCGAAGCAGAGCGCGTTGTTAACCCGCTTGCCGTCGATCGTTGTTTTGTCCATGGTCTCCGGATGCTCGTCCGCCAGGATCAGGTGGAAATCCCCATCCTCGTCGATAAGCAGCACATCCTGCCCCTCCCGCATATCCTTGCGGAAGACCTGGCCCTGGCGCAGGACAAAGCGGCCCGCGTCCCCGGTAAAATAATCCCCGTTGCAGGCGACGATGGCCTTGTTCCGGCGGGCCATGGTCTGGGTGGGAGCGGTTCCCTTGGATTTGTCGAAGCCGTTGAAGGAGGCCGTGCGCAGCTGGGAGCCGTTGGCGATCTTGATCCGGGCGATGTAACAGGTCACATGCCATTCCGGGCTGACCACCCGCTCATAGGTGGCCGTAATGGACGGATCCTCGTAGGCGTCATAGCCGGGGGTATCCCTTTGGGCGGGATAGTCGGACACGGGATCCAGCCCGCCGGAAAAATCCAGGGGCAGCGTCACCACCTCCGCCCCGGCGAGCAGGGGCAGCGCCAGGCACAGGACCAGCATCAGGGCCATCAGGGTTCTTTTCATGCGCGTATTTCCTTTCATGACGGTTTTCGCCCGGAGGACGCTTTTCCCTCCGGCTTTGTTTCCAGGGCTTTGCCCCGCGGTGCCTCCGCGGCTTTCGCCTCCCGCGGTTTTTCCCGGAAGGTTCCCGCTCAGGAGAATCCCTTCAGTTCGCGGCCGCTCTTTCCTTTTCCGCCCGCATCCACCTTGCGTAGGCCCGGCATTCCGTAATTCCCAGGATGATCTGGCCCAGGAGCATCAGCCCGTAGCAGGCCGCCTGGTTCAGGAATCGCAGGAAGGGGATCTTTCCCTCCATGGCAAACTCGCAGACGATGAAGAGCCCGGCGCAGAGCAGGGCGATCACCGCCGGCAGGAAGCGGTTTTGCTGCCCCTCCGCCCGGACGCCGTAGATCACCAGGATCACGAACATGGTCACCATGCAGGCCAGCTGCTCCACCCGGATGCAGAAGAACCACATAAAGCTGGCGGCGCGGAGGTTTTCAAACAGGATCTGGGGCAGGCACAGCCAGAAGAGCGCCCGGATGAACCGGTTTTTCCGCTCCCGGCCGAAAAACACCCCCGAGAGGATCGCCAGCGTCAGCCCCTCGAGCAGGAAGACCGCCAGGTACCATTCCGTCCAGTCGTCCCCGTAGGAAAAGCCCATGGACAGGGGGAAGAAGGCAAAGGGGCTGCCCTCCTCCAGATACGGGCCGCAGCCCAGCAGGCCCAGGAAGTATTCCCCGAAGCGGGCCAGCGCCGCCAGCAGCAGCCCCAGAGGCGCGAAAAAGTTCAGCGCCGCCATCGGCCGGAGACCCCGGCATTTCGCCGCCAGCGCCACCCCCAGGCAGACCCCGGCCACGCCGCCGAAGAAGCTGAAATACTCCGGATCCATCCGCAGCAGGGTTTCCCGCCAGCCCTCCGCGATCATGAAATCGATCTGGGCCAGGTAATACACCGCCTTGGCGCAGAGGAAGCCCAGGGCCGCCGCCAGCAGCCCCGCCAGCCAGGCAGGCGGAAGGTCCTCCTCCTTTTTCCGCAGCAGGGCGTAGAGGCCAAAGACCGCCGCCACGCTGGCCCCCATCCATATCAGATATCCGGACAGATTGCTTTCCATCATATCAGCCGTTCCGCGTCCTTTCTGTTCCGCCTTTTCGCCGGGCGCTCCGCCGTTTCTGGCGCTTCCGGGCATCCGTTCGCCGGGCGTCCCGCCGTTTCTGGCGCTTCCAGGCATCCGTTCGCCGGGCGTCCCGCCGCCTTTACGGCTTCTCCCGCCCGGCCTCCAGCGCCTTTTTCAGATACATCCCCGTAAAGGATTCGGGAACGGCGGCCACCTGCTCCGGCGTCCCCTGGGCGACGATCGTGCCGCCCCCGTCCCCGCCCTCGGGGCCCAGGTCGATCAGCCAGTCCGCCACCTTGATGACGTCCAGGTTGTGCTCGATGACCAGGACGGTATTGCCCGCGTCCGTCAGCCGCTGCAGCACCTCGATCAGCCGGTCAACGTCCGCCATATGCAGGCCGGTCGTCGGCTCGTCCAGCAGATAGATCGTCCGCCCGGTGGCCTTCCGGCTCAGCTCCGTCGCCAGCTTGACCCGCTGGGCCTCGCCGCCGGAGAGGGTCGTGGAGGCCTGGCCGATCTTCATATATCCCAGGCCCACATCCGCCAGGGTTTCCAGCTTCCGCCGGATGGGGGGATGGTTTTCGAAGAAGGAGAGGCCCTCCTCGACGGTCATTTCCAGCACGTCGTAGATGGTTTTTCCCTGCCAGGTCACCTCCAGGGTTTCCCGGTTATACCGCCGGCCCTGGCAGACCTCGCAGGGCACATACAGATCCGGCAGGAAGTGCATCTCGATTTTCTGCACCCCGTCGCCCTGGCACGCCTCGCACCGGCCGCCCTTGACGTTGAAGGAGAAGCGGTTTTCCTTATAGCCCCGGGCCCTGGCCGCCGGGCTCATGGCGAAGATCTTCCGGATCAGGTCAAACATGCCGGTATAGGTGGCGGGGTTGGAGCGGGGCGTCCGCCCGATGGGGCTCTGGTCGATGAGGATGATTTTATCCAGCTGCTCCAGCCCCTCGATCCGGTCAAACCGGCCCGCCCGGGTCTTCGCCCGGTTCAGCTTCCGCGCCAGATAGGGATAGAGGATCCCGTTGACCAGGGAGCTTTTCCCGCTGCCGGACACCCCGGTCACGCAGGTCAGCACCCCCAGGGGCAGGCGCACGTCGATGCCCTTCAGGTTGTTTTCCGCCGCCCCGCAGACCTCGAGAAAGCCGGTGGGCCTGCGCCGGCGCGCGGGCACGGGGATGCGCTTTTTCCCGCTCAGATACAGCCCCGTAAGGCTCTGGGGGCAGGCCTTGATTTCCTCCGCCGTGCCCTCCGCC
This sequence comes from uncultured Clostridia bacterium, assembly GCA_946613955.1. The sequence continues at coordinate 6,348 of CAMOGC010000034.1, read as the reverse complement.
ACGATGCGGCCCCCGTGCAGCCCGGCGCCTGGCCCCACGTCCACGATATGGTCCGCGGCGTACATCGTTTCCTCGTCATGCTCGACGACCAGCACCGTGTTGCCCAGATCCCGCATACGCTTCAGGGTGGCGATCAGCCGGGCGTTGTCCCGCTGATGCAGGCCGATGCTGGGCTCATCCAGCACGTAGAGCACCCCCATCAGCGCCGAGCCGATCTGGGTCGCCAGGCGGATCCGCTGGGATTCGCCGCCGGAAAGGGTGGCCGCCGCCCGGCTCAGGGTCAGATAACCCAGCCCCACATCCGCCAGGAAGGTCAGGCGGGCGTCGATTTCCTTCAGGATCCGGGAGGCGATGACCGCCCGGTTGCCCTCCAGGCGCAGATTCCGGAAGAAATCCCGCGCGGCCACGATGCTCATGTCGCTGACCTCCGGCAGGGTTTTGCCGCCCACCGTCACGGCCCGGGCCTCCGGCTTCAGCCGGGCGCCCCGGCAGTCCGGGCAGATTTCCTCCGCCATGTATTCCTCGTAGGACTGCTTCATGCCCTCGGAGCTGGTTTCCCGGTAGCGCCGCTCCAGGGTCGGGATCACGCCCTCGAAGGCCGTCGAATACTGGGCCTTTCCCCGGGAGCTTTCGTATTCGATGGTCAGCTTTTCGCCCCCCGTCCCGTAAAGCAGGGCGTGGCGGCCGGCCTCGCTGATCCGGCTCACGGGCGTATCCATGGTAAAGCCGTATTTCTTTCCCATGGCGGACAGATAGGACACCGCCATGGCGCTGTCGCCGAAGCCCGGCGCCGCCAGCGCCCCCTCCCGCAGGGTCAGGCTTTCGTCCGGCAGCACCGCCTCCTCGCTGATTTTCATCAGGGTGCCCAGCCCGCCGCAGGTGGGGCAGGCGCCGAAGGGGCTGTTAAAGGAGAACATCCGGGGCGTCAGCTCCTCGATGGACAGGCCGCAGTCCGGGCAGGCGTAGTTCATGCTGAACAGCTCCTCCCCGGGGTTGTCCTCCGACAGGCGGTTCAGGATGACCAGCCCGGCGCTGTGGCGGGTGGCGGTTTCGATATCGTCCGCCAGGCGCTGGCGGAATTCCTTTCCCTCCCGCAGGATCAGGCGGTCCACCACGATTTCGATCGTATGCTTTTTCTTTTTGTCCAGGGCGGGCGCGTCCTCCAGGTCGAACATGTCCCCGTCGATCCGGACGCGGACGAAGCCGTTCTTGCCCGCCTTTTCGAGCAGATCCCGGTGCTCGCCCTTGCGCCCCCGGACCACCGGGGACAGCACCTGCAGCCGGGTTCCCTCCGGCCAGCGGCAGACCGCGTCCACCATTTCGTCCACGCTCTGCTTCCGGATTTCCCGGCCGCATTTCGGGCAGTGGGGCACGCCGGCCCGGGCCCACAGCAGGCGCAGGTAATCGTGAATTTCCGTCACGGTGCCCACGGTGGAGCGGGGATTGCGGCCGGTGGTCTTCTGGTCGATGGAGATCGCCGGGCTGAGACCCTCGATGCTGTCCACGTCCGGCTTGTCCATCTGGCCGAGAAACTGGCGGGCGTAGCTGGAAAGGCTTTCCACATAGCGGCGCTGGCCCTCGGCGTAGATCGTGTCGAAGGCCAGGGAGCTCTTTCCGCTGCCGGACAGGCCGGTAATCACCGTCAGGCTGTTCCGCGGGATGTCCACGTTTACGTTTTTCAGATTATGTTCCCGGGCGCCCCGCACCCTGATCAGATCGTTCATCTGCTTCCTTTCCGTTTTCGCTTCGGTTTTCTTCCGCCGGCCGGTTTTTTCTGATCACCGCCGGCCGTTCTCGCTCCGGGGTCTGCCGGATCCGCTCCGCGCTGCCCCTCCGCCGGCCCCTTTTGTCTCACCGCCGGGCCGCTTTTTCTTCCTCTTCCTTTTTCTTCCGGGCCCGCTCGTTGGTATCGATGGAGCCCCGGAAAACCACGAACTTCTGATACAGGAATTCCAGCACGAAGTTTGCCAGCATCGTTCCCGCCTGCACCAGGTAGTTATTCACCACCGGCTGCTGGGAGGCGGCCGCGCCGGTAAAGGGATTTTCCCCCGTCAGGGCGGCGGTCCACCAGGTGCTCAGGGGCGTAAAGACCAGATAGAACAGGAACACCAGCAGCATCGAGCGCTTCACGTCCGCGCTGGAGCGGAAGGTATATTCCCGGTTGAAGGTAAAATTCCACAGCACCGACAGAATCAGGCTGACCAGATAGGCCAGCCAGGGCGCCCAGTGGAAAACCTCGAAAAAGAGGGTATAGGTCAGGATCTGGATGACCCCGGCGCTGATGGAAAAGAGCGTAAACTTCAGTGCCTGCATCAGTTCCTTTTTCTTATCGTCTGCCATTTTGATTCGCTTTCCTTTCCTTGTCTTCCTATTCGTCCCCGGCCCTCAGCACAGCCGCAGTGCCGGCGCCGCGTTCAGGGACAGATCCGCGAATTTTCCCCGCCTGAGCTGATAATAGGCGGCGCTGCCGATCATGGCGCCGTTATCGGTGCACAGCCCGATTTCCGGCATATACAGCGGCACCCCCAGCCCCTCGCACAGCGCCTTCATCCGCCGCCGCAGCTCCCGGTTGGCGGACACGCCGCCGGCCAGGGCCATCTTCGGCCGCTGGCCCCGGGCGATCCGATCCTCCAGCAGCAGGGCGGCTTTTTCCGCCAGCTGGCCGCAGACCGACGCCCGGAAGGAGGCCGCCAGATCCGCCTTGTTCAGGGTTTCTCCCCGCTGCTCCATGCCGTGGACGGCGTTGAGGAAGGCGGTCTTGACCCCGGAGAAGGAAAAGTCGTACCGGCCCTCGATTTTCGGATGGGGCAGGGTCAGCGCCTCCGGGTCGCCCTCCTCCGCCAGCGCGTCGATCCGGGGCCCGCCGGGATAGGGCAGCCCCAGCACCCGGGCCGCCTTGTCGAAGGCTTCGCCCGCCGCGTCGTCCATCGTCTGGCCCAGGGGATGATAGACCCCGTAGTCCGGGATCTCCACCAGATGGCTGTGGCCCCCGCTGACCACCAGGCACAGGAAGGGCGGGGTCAGATCCGGCGCCGAAAGGAAATTCGCGCTGACGTGGCCCTCCATGTGGTTCACCGGGATCAGGGGCTTTTCCGTCGCGAAGGCCAGCCCCTTCATGCAGTTGACTCCCGTCAGCAGCGCCCCCACCAGCCCCGGCCCGTAGGTCACCGCCAGGGCGTCGACCTCCGCCAGGGGCAGGCCCGCCCGCGAAAGGGCCTCGTCGATGACCCGGTCGCAGGCCTCCATATGGGCCCGGCTCGCGATTTCCGGCACGACCCCGCCATACAGCTCGTGAAGGTCGATCTGGCTGAAAACCACGTTGGACAGGATCACCCGACCGTTTTCGATGACCGCCGCGGCCGTTTCGTCGCAGCTGGTCTCCAGCGCCAGAATCCGCACCCGGTCCTTTTCGGCCAGCATGGCCGCCTTCCGGGCCGCGGTTTCCTGATAGCTCATGATGCTCAAGTTTCCTTTCTCTCTTTCCCGGATTGCCGGGTCGCCACAAACCAGAAGGCGACCGCCAGCGCCGCCATCCATCCCGCCGCCGGCAGCAGCCCCTTCATCCCCAGATGCACGAAGAGGGGCTGGGGCATCAGCCGGATCAGCAGGTCCGTCCGCGGATCCAGCAGCCACAGGTCGTTCCGGAAGGCCACGCGGTGAAAGGCGAGGAACAGGCCGTCGAAATCCGCCGCCGCCCATACGAGCAGCGCGCCCGCGATCACGCCCACGATCCCCAGCCCCGTCAGGCCGCCCCGGCCGAAGGCGTGGTTCAGGTTTTCCCTCCGGCCCGCCGCCCGCGCCTGGAAAAAAATCAGGACCGCGGCCGCCGCCCCCGACAGGGCGCAGACGATGCCCGCCAGCCGGATCAGGGCCCGGCAGTCCGCCATATGGGCGATCTCCCGTTCCCCGAAGCAGGGGAGGCTTTCCCCGTCGACCCCGACGGCGGTATACTGGAAGCGCTCCCGGGCGCCGGAAAGATAGGAGGCGATCATCTCCGCCATGTCGGGATAATCGTCGGCGGGCAGGCCCGTCCTCTCCGGCGGGGCATAGTGCGCCATGGCCCGCTGCCAGCCGCCCGCGTCCCCGGCGATGAGGCGGATAATCCCGCACAGGCCGAAGAGCGCCAGCGCCAGGGCCGCCGCCATTCCCCGGAGAAACGCCCCCCGGCGCGATCCGTCCGATGCGGGTTTCACCCCTCGTCCTCTCCCTTCCGACGCTTACTGCATCTTCAGATAGGCGGTCACAAAGCCTTCCAGGTTTCCGTTCATGACATCGTCAATGTTGCCGCTTTCGTAATTCGTCCGGTGATCCTTGACCATGGTATAGGGCTGGAACACGTAGCTGCGGATCTGGCTGCCCCATTCGATCTTCTTCATCTCGCCCTTGATGTCCGCCATCTGCTGTTCCTTTTCCCGCTCCCGGATTTCCAGCAGCTTCGCCTTCAGCATTTTCAGGCAGGTGGCCCGGTTCTGGACCTGGTCCCGCTCCGTCTGGCAGGAAACGACGATGCCGCTGGGATAGTGGGTCATGCGGACGGCGGAGGACGTCTTGTTGACGTTCTGGCCGCCGGCGCCGCTGGAGTGATAGGTGTCCACCCGGACGTCCTTCATGTCGATCTGGATCTCGTCGTCGTCATCCTCCAGCATCGGCGCCACGTCCAGGGAGGAAAAGCTCGTATGCCGCCGGGCGTTGGCGTCGAAGGGGCTGATGCGGACCAGCCGGTGCACGCCCTTTTCCCCGCGGAGGTAGCCGTAGGCGTGATCGCCGCTGACCTCGAAGGACACGCTCTTGATCCCCGCCTCGTCCCCGTCCAGCAGATCCAGAAGCTTGACCTGGAAGCCCATCTTCTCGCAGTAGCGGGTATACATCCGATACAGCATCTGGGTCCAGTCCTGCGCCTCGGTTCCGCCGGCGCCGGCGTGCAGGCTGAGGACGGCGTCGTTGTCGTCATAGTCGCCCCGCATCAGGGTTTCCAGCTCCAGGGCGTCCGCCTTTTCCTTCAGATCCTTCAGGGCGGCCCCGGCCTCGGCCACCATGTCCTCGTCGTTTTCTTCCTTGGCCAGCTCCGTCATCGTTTCCACGTCGTCCGCCGCGGCCAGGAGCCCCCTGTAGTGCTCCAGCCGGTTTTTCAGATGCCCCAGCTTCTGATTCACGTGGGTGCTGCGCTCGGTATCGTTCCAGAATTCCGGCTGGTTCATTTCCTCCGTCAGCTCGTCGATCTGCTCCTGCATGTGATCCACGTGCAGCGCCTCGCCGGCCGCCAGAATGCTCTTGCGGATGGCCGCGATTTCCTGGCCGTACTGTTCCAGTTCCAACATGCTTTCAGGCTCCCTCCTGTCCGTTTGTCCGGGCTTGTTCCGCGTCCATCCGGCCGCGGCCGCTTCTGTTCGCCCCGCTGCCGCGGGGCAGGATCGTTCCGGCCGTTTGTCCGGGTTTATTCCGCGTCCCCCCGGCCGTGGCAGTTCTTATATTTCTTGCCGCTGCCGCAGGGGCAGGGATCGTTCCGCCCCACCTTCTGGCCGGGCTTGAGCTTCTTCGGCTGCCGGGGCCCGTCGCCGGCCAGGCGGGCCTCCGCGGGCCTGGCCGTCTGCACCCGCTCGGGGGTGACCTGGATCTTCGCCTGATACACCCGGCGCACCGTGTCCTCCCGGATCAGGTGGTTCAGCTCCTCAAACATATGCCCGGCCTCGATCTGATACTCGGTCACCGGGTTTTTCCCGCTGTAGGCGCGGAAGCCGATCCCGTCCCGCAGCTGGTCCATGGCGTCGATATGATCCATCCAGCGGGTGTCCACGCTGCGCAGGAGCATGACCCGCTCCACCTCGCGCATGTCCACCTTCATCTCCGCCAGCAGGCTTTCCCGCTCGGCGTAGAAGGCGTGGGCGTCCTCCTTCAGGGCCTCGGCCACCCCGTCCCGCAGCAGCTCCTGCGCCCGGGGCCGCAGGGCCTCCAGCGCCCCGTGATGGCAGCAGAGGTTCTCCAGATAGTTTTCCGCCTGGGCCCATTCCCATTCTGCGGGATCCTCCCCGTTGAGCCAGCGGCCGCAGGCGTAGTCCACCACGTGGTCCGCCATCCGCAGGATGCTGTCCCGCACGTTTTCGCCCATGAGCACCCGGCGGCGCTGGCCGTAGATGACCTCCCGCTGCCGGTTCATGACGTTGTCGTATTCCAGCACGTGCTTCCGGGTTTCGAAATTCCGGCCCTCGATGCGCTTCTGGGCGTTTTCGATCTGCTTGGTCAGCATGCCGGCGGTCAGGGGCTCGTCGTCCTTGAGGCCGAGGCGGTCCACCATCGCGCCGATCCGCTCGGAGCCGAAGAGGCGCATCAGGTCGTCCTCCAGGGAGATGA
>CAMOGC010000033.1 GCA_946613955.1 uncultured Clostridia bacterium | reverse complement strand
GCTTGTTCTTGAACACCCGGCTCGGGTCGGAGTTCGCGCTCAGGGAGCCGACGCCGCGATGATACTTGGAGCCGTGCGCCATGGGGCCGGTGTGCTGATTCCAGCGCTGGATGGCGCCGGTGTATCCGTGGCCCTTGCTGGTTCCGGTGATGTCGATCTTGTCGCCCTGGGCGAACTGGTCGCACTTGAGCACGTCGCCGACTTTGTAACCGCTGCAGTCATCGAACCGGAATTCACGCAGGGTGCGCTTCGCATCCACGCCGGCCTTCTTGAAATGGCCCAGTTCCGGTTTGTTCAGCAGCTTCTTGGCGCGGTTTTCGGTCAGATCGCCGAAACCGACCTGAACGGCTTCATAGCCGTCGCTTTCCTTGGTCTTGGTTTGCACTACGGTGCAGGGGCCCGCTTCAATCACGGTAACCGGTACGAGGCGGCCGTCTTCAGTGAAGACCTGCGTCATGCCGATCTTTTTGCCCACGATCGCTTTCTTCATGTTAATCGCTCCTCCTGCCTCACAGTTTCATTTCGATTTCGACACCAGCAGGAAGATCGAGCTTCATCATGGCGTCCACCGTCTTGGAATTCGGGTTGTTGATGTCGATGAGCCGCTTATGGGTGCGGCGTTCGAACTGTTCGCGGCTGTCCTTGTACTTGTGCACAGCGCGAAGGATGGTGACGATCTCCCTTTCCGTGGGGAGCGGGATGGGGCCGGAGACCCGGGCACCGGTGCGCTTCGCGGTTTCAACGATCCGCGCGGCGCTCTGATCGATCAGTTTGTGCTCGTAGCTCTTCAGCTTGATACGGATTTTCTGGCTGGCCATGACCTGTTAACCTCCTCGATTCGTTCTCGTTTCCGCCTCTGGGGGATCCACTGCAGGTGCAGATCCTGCCCGGCGATTTCGAGTCCGTCGCCCGATTCACGGGCTGGTCCATGGTAATTACCCGCCTGGCCTGGCGGCAACTTACCACTTCATCCCTGCACAGACAACAGGCACATTATACGCATCCCCGGAGAAGAAATCAAGGGGAAAACCCCTGTTTTTTGAAAAAATTTTTGATATTTTCGAGGTTTCTTCGGCCTGTTTTTCCTGATTTTCCGTATCTTTTCGGCCGTCCATTTGAACACGCCTTCTGGTGTGTCCACTTTTGGCCGCATTCGGGCCCTTTCCCGAACCGGAAAATCCGAAAAAGAAAAAAACCGCCCCGGAAACGCTTTTCCATTGGGCGGTTGGTGCCTTTTTTATTCACACGCTGCCGGGTGTGTCTATTCCTTCCTCCTCCATCGCGGCCCAGGCTTCATACAGCCGGTCCGCCTTTTCCTTCTCCGCGCGCCAGGCCCTGGTGATTCGCTCCGCCTCCTCCGGCTGCAGCCAGAGATCGGCTTCGCCCAGGCGCTTTTCCAGCCGGGCCGCCTCCGCTTCCGTTTCGGCGATTTCCTTTTCCAGCGCTTTCAGTTTATCCTTTCTTTCTTTCGACCGCCGCTGCTCCTCCCGGCTTTTCTTCTTTTCCTTCTCCAGGGCGGTGCGGGTCATCCGCTGCTCCTCCCCGTCCGGGGGCAGATCCCGGCTGACCCGGGCGAAATAATCGTCATAATTCCCCAGGTACTCCCTGAGGCCTTCCTCCTCCATGACCCAGACCCGCTCCGCGAAGCGGTTGATAAAGTACCGGTCATGGCTCACGGCCAGAATCGTCCCGGGGAAATCCGCCAGCGCGTCCTCGAGCACCTCCCGGCTGTCCATGTCCAGGTGGTTGGTCGGCTCGTCCAGCAGCAGCACGTTATCCTTTCGCAGCATCAGCTCCGTCAGCGCCACCCGGCCCTTTTCCCCGCCGCTGAGGGTGGAGACGGGCATGAGCACGTCGTCGCCCGTGAACAGAAAGCGGCCCAGAGCGCCCCGGATCTCCGCCTGGTCCATCCGGGGAAACCGCTCCCAGACCTCCTCCAGGACGGTTTTGTTTTCGCGCAGTCCCGCCTGGTGCTGGTCATAATAGCCGATATCCACCCCGGCGCCCCACCGGATGATTCCCCGGTCGGGCTTTTCCTCGCCGATCAGGCATTTGAGCAGCGTGGACTTTCCGCACCCGTTGTCCCCGATCAGCGCGACCCGGTCCCCGGCGCGCAGATGCATCTTCAGATCCCGAAACAGGATCCGCTCCCCGAAGGATTTGGACATCTCCTCGGCGATCAGCACGTCGTCCCCGGTTCTCCGCCGGGTCTCGAAGCGGAACCGGATGGCCCCTTCCTCCTGGGGTTTTTCCAGCCGTTCCATCTTCTCCAGCCGTTTTTCCCGGCTTTCCGCGCGCCTGATGCTTTTTTCCCGGTTGAAGCGGCGGAAGGTGGCGATGATGGCCTCCTGCCGGGCGATCTCCTTCTGCTGGGCCTGCCAGGCCTTCATCCGGGTTTCATATACGGCGGTTCGCTTTTCGAGATACTCCGTATAATTCCCCGTATAGGTTTCCAGCGAACCCATCAGCAGCTCCGTCATCCGTCCGCAGACCCGGTCGAGGAAATACCGGTCATGGCTGATGACCAGCACCGCTCCCCGGTAATGCTCGAGATAGTCCTCCAGCCAGGCGATGCTTTTCAGATCCAGATGGTTGGTGGGCTCGTCCAGCAGCAGCAGATCCGGATTCGTCAGCAGCATCCGGCCCAGGCTCAGCCGGGTTCTTTCCCCGCCGCTGAGCAGGCGGACCTTCATCTCCTGATGGCCGCGCAGATCCAGTCCCGCCAGCACGCCCTGTACCGCGGAGCGCCAGCCGTATCCGTTGCCCTCCTCGAAGGCCCGGGTCAGCGCGTCATAGCGGCCGCCCAGCCGCCGCAGGGCTTCCGGATCCCCGGCCCGGGCGCTCATTTCCGCCTCCGTCGCCCGCATTTCCGCCTCCAGGGCGGCGATAGGATCAAAAACGCTCTCCAGCGCGCGAAGTACCGTATCCTCCCCGTCGAGATTCCCCTGCTGGGCCAGATAGCCGATCTTCAGCCCCTTCTGCAGGGAGACCGTTCCCGCGTCCGCCTGTATCTCCCCGGCGATGATTTTGAAAAGGGTGCTCTTCCCGCTGCCGTTGACGCCCACAAGGCCCATCCGTTCCCCTTCCTGAAGGGTCAGGGAAGCGTCCTTCAGCACCTCGTTGGCGCCGAAGCTCTTCCGGATGCCCTGAAGGGAAAGAATGATCATGAAAAGCGCTCTCCTGTTCCTGTCTATTTGCCCCTCGTTCCTGGCCAACCGCCAGAGGCATGGGACATCCCGTTGCCTGTGCTATTTTATCGTAAACGCAAAAACGCTTTGCGTTTTGATGCGTTTACGCCGCGCCGGGCGCGTGCCGCAAAGCGGCAAAATTACATTTCGCGCCCGGTCGCATCCGCCGGAGGCTTATCGGAAACGAAAATTTATTTTTCGTTTCCGATATCTATGCGGCCCGCCGGAAAGTCTCAGGCGTCCGCCCGCGGATCCCGGATGGTGTAGAGCTCCCCCGTCTGATCCCGCAGGGCCACCTGCAGCAGAACGTCCCGGCCGATCCGGATGCCTTCCCGCTCCAGGACGCTTTGCGAGACCTCCATGGCCAGGGCGGGCGTATTGTTTTCCCCGCTCAGATGGCCCAGCACGATGGCTCCCGTTCCCCGGGAGACGAGAGAGGGCAGCGCTTTTCCGCACGTCTCGTTGCTCAGATGTCCGTGATCCCCGAGAATGCGGGCCTTCAGCGCGGCGGAATAGTGGCTGTTCCGCTTCAGCATGTCCGGGTCGTGGTTGCTTTCCAGAAGGATCAGGGAGCTGCCCGCGATCCGGTCGAAAACCTCCCGGGAAAATGTGCCCAGATCGGTGGCCGTGGAGACGCTCAGATCGCCGCCCCACAGCCGGAAGCCGACGGGATCCGCCGCGTCATGGGGAATGGAAAAGGAAGAAACCCCGATATCGCCCAGATAAAAATCCTGCCCGGCGCGAAAATCCCTGCGCAGGGCAGGCGGGATCTTTCCGATCTTGTTTTCCATGGCGATCCAGGTACCTGTCGTCGCGTAAACCGGCAGCCCGTACCGCCTCGCCAGCACGCCCGCCCCCGCGATGTGATCCGAGTGCTCATGGGTGATGAGCAGGCCGCTGAGGGTTTCCGGCGCGGCGCCGATTTTGGCCAGGGCCTCCTCGATCTGCCTCCCCGGCTTGCCCGCGTCGATGAGCAGCCGGGTGTCGCCGTACTGGAGGAAGAGCGCGTTGCCGCTGGAGCCCGAAAAAAGCGGGCAGAAATACATGTTCATCGGTGCCTGGTTCCTGTTCCTTCCTTATTACTGCCATCGGCCCTGCGGCGCCGTCTTTGCTCACAGATCCAGATGCTTCGCGACCCTTTCCGCCGGCGGCGGCGGGGTCATGTAATCCGGCCCGAAGAGAATCGTCAGCACTTCGTCATATCTTTTCGGAATCAGGCAGGTCAGATTCTCGAAGGGAGCCTCGATCTTTTCCGCGAACTGGTCCGGATGCCATACGTGCATCATCAGCTCGAACGCCCCGTTGCTCATGTGCAGATCGTTCCCGGTCCGGGTTTTCGTGGACACCTTTTCGTATCTTCTGGCCTTCCACCGGTAGGAAAAGGGCAGCCCCAGCACATGGGTCGCCCGCAGCAGGATCCGGTTTTTCAGCCCGAAGCGGGAATAATCCACGTTCTTTTTCATCATCCCCTGCAGCAGGTGCAGATGCAGATAATGAAGCTTCCGCCCCAGCCCCTCCGGCGGCAGATGGTCCAGGATGAACAGATCCGTAAAGGCCGCGGCCTTTTCGGGATCCCGGTTCATGACCCGCGGCGTCCAGGTATCCAGATAGGTCAGCTCAAACCGGCGGTCGCATTCCCGGGGATAAACCTCCCGGAAGCGGGTAAACTCCTCCCGCGTCAAAAGCAGGTCCACATCGTCGTCCCAGGGGATAAATCCCTGATGGCGCACCGCCCCCAGCAGCGTCCCGCACATCAGGTTATACTGGATCCCGTGCCGCTCGCAGACCCGGGTAATATCCCGCAGCTGCTCCAGCAGCTCCTCATGAATCTCTTCCAGCGTCAGTTCTTTCTTCATTGATCAGCGCCGCCGCCTTTTCAGCGACAGCCTCCCCGTTGATGCCGTAAATCCGGCGAAGGTATGCCTGGTCTCCCACCACGGCGGCAAAGGTGTCCTGAAGCCCCATCCGGTGCACCCGGCAGGGGATGCCGGCCTCCGCGACGACCTCGCAGACCGCGCCGCCGAATCCGCCCAGCACCGTATGCTCCTCGACCGTGATCATGTGCCGGTGCCCGGAGGCGGCGGCGAGGATCGCTTCCCGGTCGATGGGCTTTATGCAGGGAAAGCTCAGCACCTCGGCCTCCATTCCCCGCGCCGCCAGCATCTCCGCGGCCTTTCGGACCTCCGCCAGAATGCCTCCCGCGCTGAGAAGGGCGATGTCCTTCCCTTCCCGGCACCGGATGGCCTTCGGGAACACCCATCCTTCGACGGGGCCGTCGTGGGCGTGGGGCTCGTTTCCTCTTCCCAGCCGCAGGTAGCAGGTTCCCTCCGTCCGGAACATCACGGGCACCACCGCCTCGGTTTCCGCCGGATCCCCGGGCGTAAAGCAGGTGATCCCCGGAATGGCCCGGAGCGCCGCCATATCCTCGGTGGCGTGGTGGCTCATGCCCAGGCTGCCGTAGACAAATCCGCCCCCGACGCAGACGATCTTGACGTCCGCGCCGTGATAGGCGCAGTCGTTGCGGATCTGCTCGAGCGGGCGCAGCGTCGGAAAATTCCCGATGGAATAGACGACCACCTTCCGCCCCGTGGCGGACAGGCCCGCCGCCAGGCTCACCATGCTCTGCTCGGCGATCCCGGCGTTGACGATCCGCTCCGGAAACTGATCCCAGATCGGACGCAGAACCCCGAAGCCCAGATCCCCCGTAATCAGCACCACCCTCGGATCCGCGGCCATCTCCCGCGTCAGCGCCCTGACAAACGCGTCTCTCATGGTTTCTGCGCCTCCAGTTCCTTCAGCGCCGCCTCGTATTCCTCGCCCTGCGGCGTCCGGTAATGCCAGAGGATGTTGTTTTCCATGAAGGAAACACCCTTTCCCTTGACCGTATGGGCCAGGATGACGCTGGGCTTTCCGCCGCCCGCGTTCTCCCCCGCCCGGCGAAAGGCCGCCTCCAGGGCGTCGGTATCATGGCCGTCGACGCTTTCCGCCCTCCATCCGAAATCGCGCCACTTGGCCTCAAAGGGCTCCAGCGCCAGGGTATTCTGCACAAAATCCAGGGACTGCATATGGTTGTAATCCACCACCGCGATCAGCCGGTCCAGTTTGAACTGGGCGGCCTGCAGGGCGCTTTCCCATACTTCCCCTTCGTCGCATTCCCCATCCCCCAGGATCACATAGGTCCGCCAGGCGGCTCCGTCCATCTTCGCGCCCAGCGCCATCCCGGCGCCGACGGCGAGCCCGTGCCCGAGGGAGCCGGTGGACCATTCGACGCCCGGCACGCCCTTGTGGCTCACGTGGCCGCTGAGCAGGGAGCCGTTGGCGTAATGGGTTTTCAGCTGCTCCACCGGGAAGAACCCCCGCTCCGCCAGCGCGGAATAGACGCCGCTTCCCGCGTGTCCCTTGCTCAGAATCAGCCTGTCCCGCTCCGGATCCCGGGGATTTTGCGGATCCACCCGCAGAATCCGGGCATAAAGCACCGCCAGGATTTCCGCGACGCTCAGTACGCTGCCGATGTGGCTTCCCCGGCTCAGATGGGTCATCTCCAGCCCGTTCCGCCGGATCAGCCACGCCAGGGTTTTCGGATCCGTGGTGTCCGGCTTCGCGCCGCCGAACACCCGATGAACCGTCTTTTCATAGCTGTCCATCCCGCTTGTTTCCGCCTTCCTTCGGAGCGCCTTCGGGCGTCTTCTCTTTCGCTGCCTTTTCCGCCTTTCGGAAAACGCCGGCGATGGTCTCAAAAAAAAGCCGGCAGTCCAGGGAAAAGCTCTGGTTCTTCGCGTATTCGACCCGCAGCCGGTTCTTTTCCGGCAGCACCAGCCGCTCAAAATTTCCGACCGGATCCTCTTCCCCGACGATCTCGTCCTGGGCGATGTAAACAATGCTGCTGCGGTCGGTGACCCCCGGCCGCACCCACATGATGCACTGCTGCTCGGGGGTATACTGATTCGTATAGAGCAAAAGCTCCGGCCGGGGCCCCACGAAGCTCATCTCCCCCTTCAGGATGTTGAACAGCTGGGGCAGCTCGTCCATCTTCAGCTTCCGCATGATCCTTCCGGCCCCCGTGACCCGGCTGTCGTTCAGGCCGGTGGTTCCGCCCGTTTTATCCGCGCCGACGATCATGCTGCGGAACTTATAAATATAGAAGGGCTGGTTATGGTATCCGCCCCGGACCGCCCTGTAAAGAACGGGCCCCGGCGAGTCCAGTTTCACCCAGATCGCCAGGGGAATCATCAGGATGACCCCCGGGATCAGCAGCAGCGCCGCCAGGATCAGATCGATTCCCCGCTTGACCACCTTGCTGTAAAAGGGATGGGACAGGGGCCCGTCCAGATAGGGCAGCTTCGGTAATTCCTTCTTGCTCATGGTTTCCTTTCCATGCCTTTGTATTCCGCCCGCGGAGCGCTCCGTTCCGCCGCTCCGGGATTCCTCCGTTCTGTCGCTCCCGGAGGTCTCCGTTCCGCCTCTCCCGGCGCTCCGGAAAAAGCGGGATCCCTCCCGGCGTTCAGATTCGCTCCAGGATCTCCGCCAGGCGTTCCAGCTCTTCCCGGCTGGCATACTGCAAAACGATCCGCCCCCGGCTGACCGTCCCCGTCAGGGTGGTCTTCATGCCGGTTTTTTCCAGCAGCCGCTCCCGCAGCTCGCCCAGCTCCGGCGCCAGATCCGTTTTCTTTTTCGGAGGCTTCCGATCCGCTCTTGCTTTGGCGGCCAGGGCCTCGATCTGGCGGACGTTCAGCCCCTCCGCCACGGCCTTGCGGGCCAGGGCGATCTGCTCCTCCCGTTCGCTGATGCCCGCGATCACCCGGGCGTGTCCCGCCGTCAGCAGCCCGTCCCGGATCATCTCGGTAACCTCGTCCGGCAGGGACAGAAGCCGCAGGAGGTTCGCCACCGCCGGCCGGCTTTTGCCCAGCCGCGTGCTGACCTTTTCCTGGGTATATCCGCATTGCTGCATCAGGGCCCGGATGCCCCGGGCGGCTTCCAGCGGGTTCAGATCCTCCCGCTGCAGGTTTTCGATCAGGGAGATTTCCATCTGGCGCATGATGTCCAGATCCCGAACGATGCAGGGCAGGGTTTCCAGCCCCGCCTGCCGCCCCGCCCGGTACCGCCGCTCCCCGGCGATAATCCGATAGCGCCCGTTATTGGTGGAAACCACCAGCAGGGGCTGCAGCACACCCTGCTCCCGGATGCTGTCGGCCAGCTGGCCGATGCTTTCCTCGTAAAACGTCTGCCGGGGCTGATCGGGGTTGGGATCCAGTTCCCCGATGGGGATTTCCTGAATACCGCCGCCCCATTCCTCCGCTTCCTGGAACAGGGAATCGAGTCCCCGGCCCAGGGCGTTGCTCTTTTTCGCCATAGTGCCCATTCTCCTTATGCCTTTTTGCTGTTGCGGGCCACAACTTCCTTCGCCAGCGCCTGATACGCCTTGGCCCCGCTGCTTTTCGGGTCGTATTCCTGGATGGGCTGCCCGTGGCTGGGCGCCTCCCCGAGCCGGACGTTCCGGGGTATGGTGGTTGAAAAAACGTCCTTCTTAAAATGCTTTTTGACCTGATCCACCACCTGCAGGCCCAGATTCGTCCGCCCGTCCAGCATGGTCAGCAATATGCCCTCGATTTCCAGGCCGGGGTTCATGGTCTTCTTGACCCGCCCGATGGTGTTCATCAGACTGGTCACCCCTTCCAGCGCGTAGTATTCGCACTGGATCGGGATCAGAACGGAGTCGGCCGCCGCCAGCGCGTTGAGCGTCAGCAGGCTCAGACTCGGGGGGCAGTCGATGAGGATGTATTCAAATTCCCCCCGCAGGGGCTCCAGCAGCTGTTTTACGTAGTATTCCCGCTTTTCGACCCCGACCAGCTCGACCTCGGCGCCGGCCAGCCGGATGTCGGACCCCAGCAGCCGCAGCTTCTTGACCCCGGTTTTCTGGATGCAGTTCAGCGCGTTGGCCCGGCCCATCATCGCGTCGTAAACGGAGTTGTTTTCTCTCACCCGGCATCCCAGGCCGCTGGTGGTATTCCCCTGGGGATCCAGATCCACCATCAGGGTTTTCTTTCCCCGATCGGCCAGGCCGGCGGAGAGGTTAACGGCGGTGGTCGTTTTGCCGACGCCGCCTTTCTGATTCGTGATCGCTATGATCTTTGCCATGGTCCCAATGGTCCCTCCCGATGATTTACACAAAAATCAACATCTGGTATAATACATCATGATCCGATGATTTTCAAGGAGTGTTTCCATGCGCGTTCACAGCTGTGCCCTCTGCCATATTGATCTGGACCGGGTTTCCGTCCGCCGGGGAGGACAGACGCTGCTGCAGGATGTGTCCATGCATATCCACTGCGGGCAGCTGACCGTCCTCATCGGCCAGAACGGCGCCGGCAAAACCACCCTGATCCGCGCCCTGCTGGGAGAAATCCCCCATGGCGGCTCCATCCGCCATGTGGACGCCGCGGGCCGGGATCTGCCCCATCTGACGACGGGATACGTGCCCCAGCATCTGTCCTTCGATCCCGAAATGCCCCTGACGGTTCAGGATTTTCTCGCCGCCTCCATGACCCGGAGGCCGGTCTGGACCGGGGTCGGCCGGGCGGTCCGGGAAAAGGTTCGGGAAGCCCTGGCGGACGTGCGGGCGGAGGAGCTGGAAAAGCGCCCCCTGGGAAGATGCTCCGGCGGGGAGCTTCAGCGCGTGCTCCTGGCCCTGGCCACCCATCCCGCGCCGGATCTGCTGGTGCTGGACGAGCCCGTCTCCGGCGTGGACCGGAACGGTCTGCGGCTCTTCCTCGATACGGTATCCCAGCTGAAAAAGACCCACCATATGGCCATTCTGCTGGTCAGCCATGATCTGCGCCTGGTGCGGGATTACGCGGACCACGTGGTGCTGCTGGAAAAAAACGTCCTGGCCCAGGGAACGGCCGAAACCGTCTTTTCCTCTCCGGAATTTGAATCGGTTTTCGGCGCCGGCGGCCGGGAGGAGGAGGCGGAAGCGGCATGGATGTGATTTATCGTCTGATGGACGCGGTGCTCCCGATCGAGGCCCTGCGCTTTTCCTTTATGAAAAACGCCTTCCTGGCGGTGCTGCTGCTGACGCCCCTGCTGGGGCTGCTGGGAACCATGGCCGTGAATCACCAGATGGCCTTCTTCTCCGACGCCCTGGGGCATTCCGCCATTACCGGCATCGGCCTGGGCATCGTCCTGGGAATGAAAAACGATCTGCTGGCCATGCTGATTTTCGGCATCGTCTGGGCGGTGCTCATCTGCCTGATCCGGCAAAGCGGCTCCGCCTCGGCGGATACGATCATCTCGGTTTTTTCCTCGACCAGCATCGCCGCCGGCCTGCTGATCCTGGCCCGGGGCGGGAAATTCGCCAAATATTCCTCCCTGCTCATCGGGGACATCCTCGCGGTATCGCCCTCCGACCTGCTGGCCCTGGCCGTCGCCCTTCCCCTGGGCGTGCTCTTCTGGGCGCTGATCTATAACCCGCTGCTGCTGACCAGCGTCAGCCCTTCCCTCGCCCGCTCCCGCGGTATCCGGACCCGGCTGGTGGAGGTGGCCTTCGTGGTGCTGGTCGCCGTGGCCGTCATGCTCGCCATCCGGTGGGTGGGCGTCATGCTGATCAACGCCCTGCTGATCCTGCCCGCCGCGGCCGGCCGGAATCTGGCCAGAAACAGCCGGCAGCACGCGCTCTTTTCCGTCCTCATCGCGCTGTTCTCCGGCATCGCCGGGCTTCTGATCGCCTACCGCCAGGATACCAGCGCCGGCGCTTCGATCGTCCTGGTTGCCGCCCTGATCTACGCGATTTCTCTCCTGATCCGCAAAAAGATCAAATAA
>CAMOGC010000032.1 GCA_946613955.1 uncultured Clostridia bacterium | reverse complement strand
CCCGTGTCTTGTTCAGGCCAGGGCGGAGAGGATGATGCCGCCGATGATCATCAGCAGGGCCAGCACCTTCCGGAGGTTGAGTTTTTCGTGGAAAAGGAGGACGCCGAAGGCGGTCACGTAGAGGTAGCCCGTGGTTTCCAGCACCGGCCCCAGGGACAGGGGCAGGCTCCGGTAGGCCCAAACGGAGCAGAGCGTCGCCCCCACGAACAGGGCGTAGGCGCCGATGACCAGGGGGTTCAGATATTCCTTCAGGGGCGTCGGGTATTTTTTCTGGGCGGAGAGCTTCAGCATCACCTGGGACACGGAGCTGATCAGGACGCCGAAGAGCAGGATCAGGATGCCGGCGGCGCGGTCGCTCATGCTTCCTTCGCCTCCTTTCCGCTGCGGGTTTTCGCTGAGGCGCGCGGATCGGATGTTTTCCGGTTTTCGGGAAAAAGGGAGACCGCAGAAGAAGCGGAATCGCCCGTCCTCCCGCCCTCGGGGGAAGCCTCTTCCCTGTCGGAAAAGGCGAAGAGCACCACCCCGCCGATGACCAGCAGGGCGCCGGCGGCCTTTCCGGGGGTCAGGGTTTCCCCGAAAAAAAGGATGCCCCAGACGAGCCCCCAGATGACCGACACCGCCTTGCTGGCGTAGGCCGTGGTCAGGGGCATGCGCTTGATAATCTGCTGCCACCCCAGGGCGTAGACCGCCAGCAGCAAAAGCACCCCGCCGTAATACAGGCAGAAGGGGAGGCTCAGAAACGGCACGCCGGCCGCCAGCTTGCTGAGCACCGTGCTGAGGGAATAGACCGCCAGCAGCCCGTGCAGGGCCCAATACGCTTTTCGCATCAAAAACAACTCCCGAAAATGAATCATTGGAAGCGGGTCATCCAGGGAAGAAGGTCATCGCCCTTCGGGGCGGCCATGAGCCAGTATCCGAAGCGGGCGGAGCTGTCGGTCACGGGGGCGCCGGTCAGGGGCTGGATTTCTTCCCCGATCAGCAGCTCCGGCCGCTCCCGTTTCAGCCGGGCCAGGTCGGCCAGATCCGCCTCGCCGAAAACGAACCGGACGGCGGCGGCCCGTCCCGCGGCGGGGACGTCTCTCCGGAACACGGAGGGCGTCTCCCCCAGGGCGGCGCGGATCACGTCTCCGACGAAATCAACGCCCGTGCTCAGGGGCACCAGATGGCTCCCGATCAGATCCCCGCCCATCCGGGCGCCGATCTCGATGAGCCGGAGGGTGCCGTCCGCGTCGATTTTCAGCTCGGAATGGGAGGCGCCGCAGCGAACCTTCAGGCTGGAGAGGGCGTGGAACACCGTTTTCCGCACCCGCTCCAGGGTTTCCGGGGAAAGGTCCGCGGGCTCCAGATGGCCGGTTTCGATGAAATGGGGCGCGCCGGTGGTATATTTTTTCGTTACGGCCAGCAGGCGGTGCTCCCCCTGCCAGGAGAGGCATTCCACGCTGTATTCCTCCCCGCGGGCGAACTCCTCGGCCAGGGCGCCCTTTTCAAAGCCCTGTTCGATGGCCCCGGCGATGGCGGCGCCCAGCCCCTCCGGGGAGTCCACCAGGGTAATGCCCCGGCTGCCGGAGCGGTCCAGGGGCTTGACGATCAGGGGATAGCGCATCCCCAGGCCGTCCAGATCCTCCGGGGCGGAAACCGGCACGCTGCGGGGCGAGGGATCCCCGCGCAGCCGGAAGGCCTCCCGCATGTCGTTTTTCCGGGTGGAAAGCCGGACGCATTCCGGCGTATTGCCGGAAAGACCCAGGGCATCGGCGACGTATCCCACGGTCACGGAGGCCAGATCGGAGGCGATGGAGCAGATGCCGTCGATTTTTTCCCGCCGGCAGACTTCCAGGATAGCCTCCTTTTCGACGATGCTGATGGGGTAAAAGTGATCCGCCAGTTTTTCCCCCACGTCCCCCGCGGCCCAGGCGAAGACGAGGGTTTCCAGGCCCATCTCCCGGGCCCGGAGAATCAGGGGCGCCTGCAGATAGGACGCGCCGATAATGGCCAGTTTTTTCATAAACATCCTCCGATGAAATCTGCGGGGCCGATCGGAAACGGCTGTCATCCGGACGGGCGACCCGGTTACGGTTTCAGCTTCGCGCCGCGGAAGGGAAAAAGCGAAACGCTTTCCCCGGCTTCTTCCGGCGGGAAAACGGTATCCCCTACTATACCAGAAAACGGGAAAGAAAAACAGGAAAACTTGCATTTCCGCGGGGTTCCCGTGTATAATGGACGGGTTCTGAGAGGACGGAGGAGACAGGGATGATCGGTTTTAACGTGCCCCCCTTTCTGGGAGGGGAGCTGGCCTATATGGAGGAGGCGGCCAGGACCCATCGGATCAGTGGCGACGGCCCCTTTACGAAAAAATGCAACGCGTGGCTGGAAAACCGCTTCGGGGCGCAGAAGGCCCTGCTGACCACCAGCGGGACGACGGCGCTGGACATGGCGGCCCTGCTGTGCGCGCTTGAGCCGGGGGACGAGGTCATTCTCCCCTCCTATACCTTTTCCTCCACGGCAACGGCCTTCGTTCTGGCGGGGGCGCGGCTGGTGTTTGTCGACATCCGGCCGGACACGATGAACATCGACGAGGAGAAGATCGAGGCCGCCATTACGGACCGGACGCGGGTCATCGCGGCGATGCACTATGCCGGCATTGCCTGCGAGATGGACCGGATCATGGCCATCGCCCGGAAACACGGGCTGAAGGTCGTGGAGGACGCGGCCCAGGGCGTCATGAGCTCCTGGCGGGGAAAGGCGCTGGGAACCATCGGGGATTTCGGATGCTATTCCTTCCATGAAACGAAGAACTATTCCATGGGGGAGGGCGGCGCCCTGATGATCAACGATCCCGCCGACAACGAGCGGGCGGAGATCCTGCGGGAGAAGGGAACCAACCGCTCCCGCTTTTACCGCGGCCAGGTCGACAAATACACCTGGGTGGACTTCGGCGACAGCTATCTGCCCAGCGAGCTGAACGCGGCCTACCTCTGGGCCCAGCTGGAGCAGGCCGACGCCATCAACGAACGGCGCCTGGCGGCCTGGAATACCTATGACCGGGCGTTCCGCCCCCTGGCGGAGGAGGGCCTGCTGGAGGTGCCGACGGTGCCGGAGGGCTGCGTCCACAACGCCCATATGTATTACCTGAAATGCCGGGATCTCGCGGAGCGGACGGCCTTCATCTCCTTTATGAAAGAGCGGGGCGTCCAGTGCGTTTTCCATTATGTGCCGCTCCACAGCGCCCCCGCGGGGCGGAAATACGGCGTCTTTTCCGGGGAGGACGAATATACGACCCGGGAGAGCGAGCGCCTGGTGCGCCTGCCGATGTTTGAAAGCATTTCGGAGGAACAGCTGGAAACTGTCGTCAGGGCGGCGCTGTCCTTCTTCAGGGGGAAGAAAAAATGAAAGTCAGCTGCGTCATTCCCTGTTACCACAGCGAGAAGACCATCGGGCCCGTCGTGGCGGAGATCCGGGAAACCTTCGCGACCCGGCCGGAGGTGGACTGGGAGGTCGTCCTGGTCAACGATAACCCGCCGGACGAAGCCTGGCGGGTGATCGAGGGCCTGAGCCGGGAGGATCCCCATATCCGGGCGATCTGCTTTTCCCGGAACTTCGGCCAGCATTCCGCCCTGATGGCGGGATACCGCCACGTAACCGGGGACATCGTCGTCAGCCTCGACGACGACGGGCAGAATCCTCCCCGGGAGATGTTCCGCCTCATCGACGCCATCGACGCGGATCACGACCTGGTCTACGCCGCCTATCCCGAGAAGCATCATTCCCGCTTCCGGAACCTGGGCAGCCGCATGACCAACCGAATGTTTACCTGGATGCTGGACAAGCCGAAGGAGCTCTATCTGGCCAGCTATTACGCGGCGAAGCGCTTCGTCATCGACGAAATGGTCCGCTGCGAAAGCCCCTTCCCCTTTGTGGACGGGCTGGCCCTCCGCTCGACGACCCGGTATCTGAACGTGCCGGTGGATCATCTGGAGCGGGCGGAGGGGAAGAGCGGCTATACGATTTTTTCCCTCTTCCGGCTGTGGACCAACGCCTTTACCTCCTTTTCCGTCAAGCCCCTGCGCATCGGCACCTTCGTGGGCTTCGGCGCCTCGGCGGCGGGGGTGATTCTGGGCATTGTGCTGATCATCCTGAAGCTCATCCTGAAGGAGCAGGTGGACGCGGGCTGGACCAGCCTGATGGCGATGATGCTGCTGCTCTTCGGCGTGCTGATGATGATGCTGGGGCTGGTCGGGGAATACGTGGGCCGGATTTTCATTACCATGAACCGCAGCCCGCAGTACGTCATCAAATACGACACCCATGACCGCTGGAAAGAGCCGCCGGAAAACCCGGAAGCGGGAAAACAGGCGGAAGACGGCTCCGAAATCCGCTGAAACATGGAAGGCGGCCCGCGGAACCGGAAACGGAATGACCTTGCCGGCCGGCGGCTCCGAAATCCGCTGAAACGCGGAAGGCTGCGCGGAACCGGAACGAAAGGAAAAAGCGGGCCGGACATAAAACGAAAGGATGATGCTCCATGACCCAGACGGCTCTGGCCCCCACCCGGGGGGACAATGTCCGGGCGATTGTCAAACGGATCCTGTGCTTCGCGCTGTTTGTGGCGGCGCTGATCGCCACCTTCAGGACGGCCTGGATCGTTTCCACAACGCTCCTGGATTCCGACGCTTCCTCGAGCCTGCTGCTGGGCGAGAAGCTGTCCCGGGAGGGCGGCATTCTCTCCACCACCTTTATTTACGCGACGGAGCTGTACGTCGTGGACGTCCAGATCATCTATTCCCTGCTGTTCCGGATCTGCTCGGACTGGTCCCTGGTCCGGTTCTGGGGCGCGGTCATCATGCAGGTGCTGATGATCGCGGCCTACGGCTATCTGGCGAAGCAGGCCCGGATGAGCCTGAACATGTTCTTCGTCTCCGCCGCGGCGCTGCTGCTGCCCTTCAGCGTGCCCTACGGCCGGATCGTCCTGTATCATAATTTCTACATGCCCCATGTGACCCTGGGCTTTCTGACGGTGGGGCTGTATATGGGGGTCGCCTCCGAGAAGGCGGCGGGCCGGGTCTGGTGGAAAAACGCGATCCGGGGCGGCCTGCTGTGCCTGGTGGCCTTCCTGTGGGGGCTCTCCGGCGTCCGCCCGCTGATGATCTGCGCCGCGCCCCTGGCGGTGGCGGCGGTGCTGACCGGCGTGCTGGGAGAAAAGCGGGAAAACCGGATCCGCCCGGAGTGCGGCGCCCTGCTGTGGGCGGCGGCGATGGTGGCGGCGATGGCGGCGGGCTACCTGGTCAACGCCAACGTTCTGAGCAATATTTACGATTTCAGGCGCTATGACAGCCAGACCCTGATCCTGGCCTCCCCGGAGAAGCGGGAGCAGATCTTCCGGGGCTTCCTGGCGGCCGGCGGCTATCAGGACGAAATCGAGCTCTTCGAGCCCCACGGTTTCCTGGCCGTGACCTCCGTGGCGGCGGCGATGATCGGCATCGTCCTCTCCTTCCTGACCCTGCGGCGGACGAAGGACCGGGCCGCCCGGTTCCTGAGCCTGTTCTATCTGATGACGGTGCTGATTACCACCTGCGTGTTCCTCTTCCTGGGCAATCAGGAATTCCTCTATCTGCTCTATTACCTGCCCGCCATCGTCTGGATCATACCGGCCCTGGCCAAGGCGGACGTCCTGCCCCTGCCGGAGGCGGAAAAGCTGAGCCGGGAAAACTGGAAGGAGCAGGTGCTGGGGCTGAAGAGCCCGAAGCTGTCCCTCTACCGGCTGACGGCGCTGGTCGCCTGCGGGATGCTGCTGTGCGGCGGAGCGTTTTATACCGGCTTCTTCCGCCATCCGGAAACCTATGAGGGGAACATCGAATATACCGGGCTGAACGTTTTCGACACGGATACGGTCGAAAAGCTGCAGCCGGTGGCGGATTACCTGCGGGAAAACGGCTATACCCTCGGCTACGCCTCCTACTGGGACGCGGCGGTCATCATGGAGCTGACCGACGGCCAGACCCGCATGACCGCGGTGGAAGGCTCCGGGCGGCGCAAGCCCCTGAAATACATGAACTGGCTGTCGGACACGGAGCTGCGGGATCCCGGCTGGGCCGCGCAGCAGAAGACGGTCCTGGTGGCGGATATCGATAACATCTCCCCCTACATTACCGACTCCGAGGAGCTGATGGAAAACCTGGAGCGGAAGGAAGGCATCAACGGATACGTGATCTACGAGCTGAAGGATCCGGCCTACCTGGCGAATATGATGAACTGAAAAAAGCGCCCCGTCCGCTGCGAAACGGAGGGGCGCCTTTTTTGTCCGGCTGCTGTTTTTGCGGATGCGTTCGGCTGAAAAAGCGAGCGGGAAATGGAACGCGCTGTTTTTTGCGGATGGACCGGCAGAAGAAGCGAGCCGGAAACGCACGCCGCCGGAAAACAGGGGCGATTCTGAAAGGGGGCGGTGCAGATGAAAGGCGCCGCCCCGTTTTTCAGTCCAGATCCTCCGGAATCAGGCGGATGATTTCCTTGAAGGGCATGCAGATTTCGTCGCATTCCCGGGCGCGGTGATGCCGGAGGATGGACTCGGCGGCGTTTTTCATGGCCGGGAAGGCGCTGCGGATCAGCTGGTTGGCGTAGATGACGATGTTGACCCCCCGGGCCCTGAATTCCTCCTCGGTCACGGTATTGAAGGAGGTGGGCACTACCACCAGGGGCGTTCCCGGGTCTTTGGCGCGGAACCGCTCCACGAAATCGAAAATCTCGGCGGGATCCTTTTTCCGGCTGTGGATCATGATGGCGTCGGCCCCGGCGCCGACGAAGGCGAAGGCCCGGGTCAGGGCGTCCTCCATGCCCTTTTCCAGAATCAGGCTTTCGATCCGGGCGCAGATCATGAAATCCCTGGTCCGCTGCGCCCGCTTCCCGGCGGCGATCTTGGCGCAGAAATGCTCAATCTCGTCCTGGGTCTGGGTGACTTCGGTGCCGAAGAGGGAGTTTTTCTTCAGGCCGGTTTTGTCCTCGATGATGACCATGGAAACGCCCATGCGCTCCAGGCTGCGGACGGTATAGACGAAATGCTCCGCCAGCCCCCCCGTGTCCCCGTCGAAGATGATGGGCTTGGTGGTGACCTCGCAGATCTCATCCACCGTGCGGAAGCGGCTGGACATATCCACCAGCTCGATATCCGGCTTTCCCCGGGCGGTGGAATCGCACAGGGAGGAGATCCACATGGCGTCAAACTGGCGGACGCCGCCGTTTTCCTCGACCCGGGCGTTTTCCACCAGCAGGCCGGTCAGCCCGTCGTGGGCCTCCATGGCGGAGACGGTGCCCTTCATGGCCAGCAGCTTTTTCAGCCGCCCCCGGCGCAGATCCGGCATGGCCAGCTCCCGCCGCTGCCGCCGCTCCAGCTGGCTGAAGCGCTCGTCCCGGGCGTAGGGGAATTCGACCAGCCGCCCGCCGGTTTCCTTTAATACCTCCAGCACCTCCGCCCGGATCGGGGCCTGGATGCCGGTCACCCAGTCGTCCCCGTGGACGACGAAATCCGGCCGCCAGGCCAGCAGGTTTTCCCGATAGCTCAGGGTCTTCTGTTCCACCACCCGCTCCACGAAGCTCAGGCTCCGGAGCAGGGCCATCCGTTCCGGAAAGGGCACCAGGGGAAAGCGCTTATAGGAAGCTACCGCCTCGTCGCTCAGGACGCCGACGATGAGCCGGCCCAGGCGGCTGGCCCGCTTCAGCAGGGCGATATGCCCGCTGTGGAGCAGATCCGTGGAAAAGCAGGTATAGACGGTCCGGCTTTCCAGCTCCCGAAGCCGGGCGGAAACCGAGGAGAGATCCTCCGGCGTGTCGATCTCGGCGCAGAGCCGGCTGCCCACGTCCAGCGCGCGGATGCGGCAGGCCCCGTCCAGCCGGTTCAGGGCCTCCTCGGCGTAGACATTCGTTTCCCCCCGCCGGCAGAAGGCCTCGATTTCCGAAAGCCACCGGGCCCAGTCCTCCCTTTTCAGCCGGTAGAGGGCCTGGGCTTCCATGGCGTCGTCGAAGAAGGACACCCCCACCTTCCGCACGAATCCGTCCCGCACGACGGCCTTGAAGTCCTTTTCCGGCAGGGGGAGCACGGAGGAAACCTTCATGCAGCTGTCCGGGCAGGCCAGCAGATCCTCCAGCACGGAGGGCTCGAAGACCAGATCCCCGTGCATGAGGATCAGATCCGTATCCCGCAGCGCGTCCGCGGCCAGGAAGATGGAATAGATATAGTTCGTCCGTTCATAGAGGGGATTGTGAACGAAGGTGATCCGCAGGCCGGTTTCCAGCCCCCGGCAGTATTCCTCCAGCAGCTCGCTGGCATAGCCGGTGGTCATGACGACCTCGTCGATATCCGCCTCCTTCAAAAGGCGCAGCTGGCGGGAAAGAATGGTTTCCCGGGGGGAAATCTCCGTCATGCATTTCGGGTGCTCGCGGGTCATTGCGCCCATCCGGCGGCCGAGGCCGGAATTGAGAATCAGTGCTTTCATGGGTTGCTCCTTCCGTCTTTTTCCGCAGGCTGGCGGCGCCACCGGCTCGTCCTTTCCGGGAAGGGCCGTCGGGCCGGGATAATACGCGGCCGGGGCGCTGCCCGCTTCGGCGGCATCGGCGCCGGCTCGCTCCGGAGGCCGGCTGCGCCGCGGGATCGGCTTCAATCCTTTCCGGGAAGGTCGGGGTTGTCCGTCCGCTCGCTGATGATGAAGCGCGGGCGCTGCTTGGTTTCGAGGAAGATCTTGCCGACGTATTCGCCGATGACCCCGAGGGAGATCAGCTGGATGCCGCCCAGCAGCGCCGTGGCGATGAGGTTGCTGGCCCATCCGGCGACGGCGTTGCCGCAGATCCAGGAGATCAGCGCGTAGAGGATCATCAGGAAGGAAACGAAGGAAATCACGACCCCGAGGCCGGTAATGATCCGGATGGGCTTGACGGACAGGCTGGTAATCCCGTCGAAGGCCAGGGCCAGCATCTTTTTCAGCGGGTAGTGGCTCTTTCCCGCCATGCGCTCGCTGCGCTCGTAAAAGACGCTGGTGCTGTTAAAGCCCACGAGGGGGAACATGCCCCGCAGGAAGATGTTGACCTCGCGGAAATTCGCGAATTCCTTCAGCACCCGGGCGGACACCAGCCGGTAATCCGCGTGGTTGTAGACCGTGTCCGCCCCCATCCGGTTCAGCAGCCGGTAGAAGGCCTGGGCGGTAAAGCGCTTGAAGAAGGTGTCGGTCTGCCGGCTGGAGCGGACGCCGTAGACGATTTCCGCCCCGCCGTACCAGGCGTCCACCATGGCGTCCATGGCGTTGATGTCGTCCTGCCCGTCGCAGTCGATGGAGATGGAAATGTCGCACAGGTCCTTCGCCTCCATCAGCCCCGCCAGCAGGGCGTTCTGATGCCCCCGGTTCCGGCTCAGGCACAGGCCCTGGAAATGGGCGTCCTCCCGGCTGAGGGACTGGATGATGGACCAGGTTTCGTCCCGGCTGCCGTCGTTGACAAACAGGATCCGGCTGTCGGGGGCGATTTTGCCGGCGGCGGCCAGGCTCCGGATTTTATCCAGGAAGAGGGGCGCCGTGATGGGCAGCACCTCCTGCTCGTTATAGCAGGGGATGACGATATAGAGCTTCGGAAGGGTTTCCATCGCAGTTCCTCCTTTTATTCCGCCTTTTCCAGGAAGGAGACCATTACATAGCCTTCGGCGCTGTCCGTCCGGACGTGCACCCAGACGGGATCCTCGCAGGCCTCCAGGACGATGAGCCGCTGATGCTTATACAGCCGCATCAGGATTTCCGACGAGGAGGAGGGCTCCCTGCGCAGGTTCAGGCTGCTGTCGTCGTCGATGTTTTCGACGCTGGCCAGCCACGCGCCCTCCGGCAGGCTGTCCGTGGAAACGGGCATCAGGGTCGGCCGGGGCGTGGGCGTGGCGGCGGGGCCGGGCGTCTGGGCCAGGGCCGGGTCGGCGGTGGGCAGCGTCCGGGCGGCGGCGCCGGTTTTCATCAGCTTCATGCCCGGATAATAGAATTCCAGAATCTCCTGATAGTTTTTCTGATAGTGCCCGGCCATCCACTGGGCGCCGCGCTGGCTCATGCCGACGCCGTGGCCGAAGCGGCGGGACTCGAGGCGGAAGGCCTGATCCTCCTCGACGACCGTCAGCAGCTCGTTGTTGGCGCCGTAGACGCTCAGCCCCAGGCTGTCCAGCACGGCGGGAAAAATCGGCAGGGAAACGGTGACCGTTCCGGCGGAGATAAAATCGCTCAGCCGCCGGGCGGGCTGGGGCGTCGCCGCGGGCACGGGCGTGGGGGTCTCGCCGTCTTCCGGCTCCCAGGTCAGGGGCATGGGCGTCTCCGGCGCCAGCTCCTGTTTGCCGGAGACGGAGAGGGTCAGATCCAGCCGGGTCATCAGCCGGTTCGGGGACTCGAAGCGGGGCTTGGACAGCGATACCGCCTCGATCCGGTCGACCCGGAAGGCGTCCTCGTCCCGCACGAAGGCCGCCAGGGCCGGCTGCTTCATGACCTCCTCGCGAAGAATGGCCAGGAAGGCGTCGGGCAGGCCGCCCCCGTCCCTGCGAAGGCGCGCGGTGCGGACGACGGATTCGGGGTTTTCCACGTCATAGGGGTCCTCCGTGACCGCGTAGCAGCGGCTGGCCTCCCGGTTGGCCCAGACATGCTCCGGCAGATCCGTCTGGCCGCCGTTGGAGGCGGCGTAATAGCAGTTGGCCAGGACGCCGTCGGAGGTCACCACCACGCCGGCGGTCTCCCGGATCGCCTGGGCGGAGCGGTCGTATCCCGGAAGATAGCCCCGGAAAACCTGGTCGTTGGTGGTGTCGTCCAGATCGTAGGCGCGGGTTTTATCCAGCCGCCCCAGGGCGTAGGTGCGGGCGCAGATGGCCTGAACCTTCAGGGCCTCCAGGGGGAAGCTGTCGCTCATCTCGTAGGGCACCACGCCCAGCAGATAATCCTCCACCGAAATGGTCAGCACCGGCTGCAGCTGGCCGCCCTGAACCGTCAGCGAAAGATCCCCGAGATAGATCTCGCTCCGGGGGGCGACGATGAGCCCTCCGGCCGCGCCGCCGTCGCCGTTGCGCCGGACGGTCAGGGAGGCGCCGGCGTCCATGGCCGCGTCCCCATAGAACAGAATCAGCCGGCCGTCCCGGATCTGGACGGTGACGCGGCTGTTCCGGGGAAGATACAGCCTGCTGCCTTCCATGGAAAGGGTGCAGGGCGTGGTCAGGGTCAGATCCGCCCGGTCCGTCAGCTGGAGCCGGGTCAGCAGCACCCGCACCGTGGGCGCGGGCTGCTCCTCCGCCGCGGCGGGGAAGACCAGCGCCAGCGCCAGCAACAGCGCCAGCAGGAGGGCCAGGCGCCGGGACAAAGCATCTTTTTTCATGCGCAAACTCCTTTCGGCTCCGCGAAGCGGCCCGGCCCGC
>CAMOGC010000031.1 GCA_946613955.1 uncultured Clostridia bacterium | reverse complement strand
ACGCCGCCGTCCCATTCCACGGTAATGCCCTTTTTGAAATCGCCAGCTGTAATCATTGGTTTGTTCCTCCTTCGTCTTCCATATGCTTCATTATTACCCTTACAGAATAACCAGTTCCTTGCGGGCGGTGGTCAGCGGCTCGCTGCCGTTTTCCCGGACCAGACAGGTGTTCTCGATCCGGACGCCGCCCACCCCCGGCAGATACACCCCGGGCTCCACGGTAATCACCATGCCCGCCCGCAGGGTATCGTGGCACGTCTGGCTCAGGCGGGGGGATTCGTGGATATCAATGCCGACGCAGTGCCCCAGCCCGTGGCCGAAGCGGCCGACATATCCCTGGGAATCGATGTAGTCCCTGGCGAGCCGGTCGATCTCAAAGCAGTTCTTCCCGGCGGCCAGCGCGGCCTCGCACATGCTCTGGGCCCGGAGCACCGTATTGTATACCCGGCGCATCTCGGCGGAAGGTTCTCCCAGGGCCACCGTGCGGGTCATGTCGCTGCAGTATCCGCCGACCTTGGCGCCGAAATCCATCGTAATCATGTCGCCCGGGCGCAGCTTCCGAAGGCCGGGAACCGCGTGCGGCAGGCTGCCGTTTTCGCCGCTGGCGATGATCGTGTCAAAGGCCAGGCCGTCAGCCCCCAGCTTGAACATGATGTATTCCAGCTCCAGCCGCAGCTCCTTTTCCGTCATCCCGGCGCGGATCTTCGGCAGAACCGCCTCGAAGGCCTCCGAGGTAATGGCCGCCGCCTTCCGCATCACGGCGATTTCCGCCGGGGTCTTGATCTCGCGAATCTTCTGGGGCGCCCCGTTCAGAGGGGAGAAAGCCACTTCCTCCCCCACCGCGTCCCGCATCTTCTCATAGGTTTCAACGGAGACGAAATTGCTCTCGTAGCGCAGCGTCCGGATTTCTTCCTTTTCGCAGAGCTCCGCGAGGCGCTGATCCGCCGTGTGCTCCCGGTCCGTCATGACCACTTCGAAATCCGGGGCCTGGCGCTCCGCCGCTTCCGTGTAGCGGAAGTCCGTAATAATCACTTTTTTCCCTTCGGACAGATAGACCAGGCCTTCGCCCCCGTATCCCTCCGTCAGGTAGAACAGGTTGGACGGATCATGGATCACCACGGCCTCCCCGGCCTGCAGATGAAGCGTTTCCGCCAGTTTTTCCGATGCGGTCATTCCTTCCGCTCCCTTTCTAGGCAAAAAGCCCGTTTGTTATTTTATCATAACCGAAGCGGTTTGAAAAGCCCGTTTTTTCTTTTCCTTCACACTGTTCCCTCCTCCCGGGAGGGCAGGTCGAACTCCGCCGGCAGGAACCGGGGACAGACGTTTTCCCGGGTGGCGATGACCGAGGCGGCCAGCCGGGCGCCGATCTGGCAGGCCTCCGCCAGGCTTTTCCCATAGGTCATTCCGATACAGACCCCGGCAAAAAACGCGTCGCCGCATCCGGTGGTATCCACCACGTCCACCGGCACCGCCGGGCAAACGCCGCAGTGTCCTTCCCGATCGGCGTACACCGCGCCATCGCCGCCGAGGGTGACCACCATCCGCCGGATTTCCCCGTCCCGGATCCGGTCCCGCAGCATCCCAGCCAGCTCCTCCGGCGGAATGCCGGTATAATCCTCGCTGAAAAGCAGCCCCGCCTCCTGCCCGTTGCATACGAAGCAGGAGGTCCGCCGCAGAAGGTCCCGCCGCTCGATGGCGATGGTCATGTTGGAAACCAGCGCGTAAACCGGTTTGCCGTGCCGGTCCGCCAGATCCAGGAGGGGCTTGAGCACCGTTTCTTCCAGATCCGCCTCCACGGCGATGGCGTCCGCCTCGGAGAAGATTTCGTCCCCCTGCTCCCGCAGCACGTCCCCCAGAATCGAGGGATCCGGCCGCTGGGAAATGGACGCCACCACATCCCCGCTGTTGTCGAAAACCGCCAGCCAGGTGCCCATGCCGCCTGGCGCGGAGCGGATATAGCGGGTGTTGACCCTGTGCCGTTTCAGCTTCTCCACCACCGCGTGCCCCGACGCGTCATTGTCGACCACCGTCAGAAAGGTCGGGCGCAGCTCCACATTGGCGATGTCCTCCGCCACGTTCCGGCTGACGCCCCCGTGTACCTGAACCACCCGTCCGGCGTTTCTCCCGGCGGGTATATATTTCCCCAGGGGATATCCTTTCACATCCACAAAGACCGTTCCGACCACCACGATGCCGTTTTTCATGTCTGTCTCCTCATTCTCTTTTGCGGCCCGCCGGCCGGGCGCCGTAAAGCCGGCCCGCCCCTCCGCGGAAGGCGCGGAGGGGCAGGAAAATCATTCCGTAAAGATGACTTCGGTCACTTCGTTGGTCACGACGATAAAGGTCTTGCCCCGCTGAAGCTTCAGCTCCTCGCCGTTTTCATCCACAAGCACCAGCCGGGAGCCGATTTCGTCCCGGACCCAGGCGCCCCGGGCGTATTTCCCGCTCTGGAAAATCTCCAGGCTGCCGGAGCCCACCATGTGCTTGTGCAGGTAGATGTAGTTCTTTTCGTAGGCCATCGGCACCCGCAGCACCAGGACGTTCGCGAAGGTTACGGTTTCGCCGGTTTCGCGGTCGACATATACGCCGCTGGAGTTGGTCCGGGTATAGGCGTTTTCCTCCGGCACATAGCGGAAAACCGCGCGGCTGGCGGAATTGGAGTTGGCCTTGGGATTCTCGCCCCTGTGGAGCACCCGGATGATGTTGGCGTTCCTGCCCTCCGTCCTCTTTTCGTCGGTAAACAGGAAGGGACGTTCCTCGAATTCCTCCCCAATGTCCGCCAGATGCCCGTGAATCTTCGCCACATGGCAGGACAGGTTGTGGGAGCCGATGTTCTTGATCCGCTCCTTATAGTCGCTGTTGCTCAGCAGGTTATACACCCGGTGGGACCGGGTCATCCCGAATTCCACCAGCATCTGTTCCACGTCCACCTGGCCGCCGTGAACCGCCGGCGGGCCGGCAAAGGCGAAGGCCGCGTCAAAGCTCAGGGCGACAGGCAGCATGGAGGACCGGCCGGAGCGGACGGGGCCCGCCTGCTCCGGATACTGGTTGCCGAAGACGGCCAGCAGCTTCGTGGCGCCGGCGCCGGCGTTGGGAATCTGCAGGATCAGGTCAGCCTGGGAAACGCCCCAGTGCGGATAGGCGTCCTCCGCGTTGTCAAGCACCATGACCACCGGCGTATAGGCCTCGCCGGAGGCGGCCAGCCCCGTCAGGGAGCTTTCCCCGGAGATCACCGGGTTGTTTTCCGGATAGTCTCCCAGGGGCACCTCCGCCTCCAGCACGCCGATCAGATGAACGGATTTGTCCTCGGTGGGCGCGAAGTCCGCCGCGGTAATCGCGTGAAGCTCGATGCCGGGCTGTTCGGTTTCCGGGGTCAGCTTCCACTTGTTCCGGTTGGAAACGGAAAACTCATTCGTGCAGGTATAATTACCCAGGGGGCCGAAGACGCCCTCCGTCCCATACCAGGTGGA
The DNA here is from genome assembly GCA_946613955.1 of uncultured Clostridia bacterium. Next base: position 8,367 of record CAMOGC010000031.1, on the reverse strand, counting down.
GCCCGTCGCGAACTGGGCGGTATAGAAGCTCTCCGCCACCTTCATGGTCACGTTCTTCCCGGGAGCGATGAAGGCCTCCGCCTGGATTACGCCGGTATCCGCGTCCCGCAGCTGAACATAGGTGTTGCGGCCGTCCTTGGGCACCTTGACGATCACGCTCACGCCTTTTTTCTGAACCTGGCTGATGACGCCGGTTTTCGGCAGCGGCTGGGAGGCTTCCGCCGGCATCTGCCGGTATCCCTCCACCAGATTCGCGAAGATCTCGCCCGCGTTATACCGCCCGAAATAGGCGCTGTATCCCTGCGGCACCTTGCCGGCCGCCAGCTCGTCGATATCGAAAACCGCGGTCTGGGTCTGAAGCCGGCCCTTCTTGGCATTGACCGCCGCCGCGGCCAGGGAGCTGCGCCACAGATAGGAAAGGCTGTCCTCCTTGGCCCGCTGGGCCGCGGGAACGCTGCTCAGCTCCGCCGAGGCCGCGTCGTACGCGGCGTTCAGCAGGTTTTCCGGCGCCACCCCGTCCCATCTGAGCGTCAGGTTATGCGGACCGTTTTTCACCGTAAACTGGACGTTCCGCTGGGCATAGAAGAGGGGCGCCCATTCCGCGGGGCTCTCGCAGGGGAACATGTCCTCCCGCGCGCCGATAAAGGCCGCGAACTCATCCCTGGCCGTCATCAGGGAAGCGGCGGTGGGCTTTTTGTCCGCCGTGGGCTGGCAGAACAGCAGGGAGGCCAGCCCCTCGGTAAACTCCTTCTTCCCGAAAGCGCCTTTGGCGGCTCCCGCTTCCCTTTTCACCGTATTCAGGAACGCGGCCGCGCTCTTGGCGGAAGCGGTGCCGTCCGCCTGGCGCGCCACGGTAACCTCCAGCCCGTAGGCCGTAACGTTCTCCATCGCCGCCTTCCGCCAGGCGTCCTTGTCCGGCGCCTTGGCGTAGGAGCCGATGGCGGCCAGATTCGGATTAAAGCTGCGCAGCCGGAAGCGAACGCTCTCCTCCGTCATCTCGATCTCCCGGGCGCCGCCTTCCAGGATCGCCAGCACCCAGGGATCCTTCTGCTTTGCCTTCTGGGCGGCCAGAAAGTCCGATACCCAGCGTTCCGCCTCGCTTTCGGCTTTGGAGACGCCCTCCTCCGCCAGGCCCGCCGCGGCGCTCAGCGCCATGACCAGGCAAAGCAGCAGACTGATCCATCTTTTCATGTTTCGTTCCACCCCTTTTTCTCCGCTCCGTCTCCCCGGAGGCTTACATCCCATTATACCCGTATCCGTCCCAAAAGACAATCGTAACTGTTTTCCATCCGGGAAGGGCGTAACCGTTTCCTTCCGGGGGGATGTACCGGTTCGCTTCGCTTTTTCTCCGTCTTGCTTCCCTTTTCCTCCCATGGTAAAATAGCAGTCGCAAGGCTTCCCCGAAAGCGGGGAAAGGTATCCGAAATCAAAGATCGGGGTTAACCCGGCATTATCCCCCACAAATCCGTGTTTTCCGGCGGAGGGTCTTTTTCCGTCCTTCCGCCTCCGTTCCATTTCCGGAAGAAGGAGGCGCATTCTTTCATGGCTTCTGTTCATATCGTCGGCGGGCGCAGCGGGACCCTTCGCCCCTGGCTCCTCCGCAGGGTCGCGGAAAGCCGGGCCGCCGGCCGGAGGGTGACGGTCTTCGTGCCGGAGCAGTATACCCTCCAGGCCGAGCGGGATCTGATGGCGGGGCTGAATCTTCCCGGCCTGCTGGATCTGGATGTGCTCAGCCCGACAAAATGGAAAACCCTGATCCGCGAGCGGGCGGGCGCCTCCGGATTGCGCGAGCTGGACGGCGCCGGCCGCGCCATGGCGCTGCACCGCGCCATGAACGAATGCGCGGCGGATCTCCTCTTTTATAAAAATCCCGGCGCCTCCTCCGGAACGGTTCCGCGTATGGAGCAAACCCTGGAGGAGCTCCGGGAGGAGGACTTTACGCCCGAGCGTCTGGCCGAAATGAGCCGGGACAGCCGCGGCGCCGGTCAGGCCAAGTATCATGACCTTGGTCTGATCTGGCAGGCCTATGAAAACCTGATCGGCGGCCGGTTTGACGATCCGGCCCGGGTCTGGAGCGATCTTTGCGAAAGGCTCCCTTCCGCCCGTCTCTGGGACGGGATCGATCTGTATGTCTACGGGTTCGATACGGTCCGGCCCGACCTTCGGGAGATGATTCTCAGCGCCGCGCCCCTGTGTTTCTCCGTTTCCGTGGCCCTGACCATGGCGCCCGCGTCCTCCCCCTCCGGCCGGATTTTCCAGGTTCAGCGGGACAGCGCCGAAAACCTGACGCGTCTGCTGGAGGAAAAAGGCATCCCCTGCGATTTGGAGTATTTGCAGGAGCCGCATCCCGGCGCCGCGGATCCCCTGAGTTTTCTGGAAGGGCATCTTTTCTCCGACGCCTCGGAAACGTATCCCGCCCCTCTTTGCGGGGAGCTGTCCCTGTTTGCCGCCTCCCATCCCACCGCCGAGGCGCTCAGCGCCGTTTCTGTCCTCCAGGCCTGGCATGGGGAGGGCATTCCCTGGAAGCGGATGGCGGTGGCCCTGCCCGGCGCCTCCGCCTTTGGCAGCGCCCTGGCCGCCGCCCTTCGGGCCAGCCGGATTCCTTTCTTCTACAGCCGCAAGGACGCGGTTTCCCGCCATGGAGTCAGCCGGCTTCTGATCGGAGCGCTGGCCTGCGCCGCCTCGGGCTTCGTCTCGGACACGGTGCTGGAAATGGCCTGCTGCGGCTTCGGTCCCCTCTCCCGGGAGGAGGGTTCACGCCTCGCCAATTACGCCCGGGCGCACGGCATTGAGCATGGCGGATGGAAGCGGCCCTTCCGCCGGGGGGACGACGCTGCGGAAATGGAGCCCCTGCGGGAAAAGCTGATTGCCCCGGTGGAGCGGCTCCATGATGCCCTCCTGGGCGCGCGGGACGCCTCCGCGGGCGTGGAGGCCGTCTTCCGCTTTCTGGAGGAAACCGGCGTTCACGCGCAGCTCACCGCCCGCCAGGAGGATCTTCTTTCCCGGGAGCTGTATGCTGAAGCCGTGGTGGATCGCCAGGTCTGGGATTTGCTGATGAACCTGCTCGACCAGCTCTGGGCCCTGCTGGGGGAACGTCGGGCCAGCCTGAAGGAAATGCATCTTCTCCTGTCCGGCGCGCTGGATCGGGCCCGCCTGAACGCGCTGCCCGAGGAAGAGGAGGGCGTTCTTCTGGGAGAGATCGGCCATATGCTCCCCGGCGAAATCGACGCGCTGATCCTTTCCGGGATGAACGACGGCGTTCTTTCTCCCGGAGACGATGGACTGCTGAGCGATCGGGAGCGGAAGGCGCTCAAGGACCGGACCGGCAAAACCGTGGGGCTGGACCGGGTCCGGCGGGGGCTGCTCCTCCGTTCCGATTACTACCGGGCCATGACCCTGCCGGAAAAGCGCCTGCGGGTCAGCTTCTGCCTGCGGGATGAAAACGGGGCGGGGCTGCTGCCCGGCGAGCCCGTGGCCGAGCTGCGCCGCCTCTTCCCCCTCCTGTCCCAGGAAGGCGGCCTTTCCTTTTCCGAAGGCGCCGCTTCCCCGCGGACGCGCTCCCAGGCGCTGGAAGGGCTGGGCGGCCGCCTGCGCCAGCTGATGGCGGGCGAGGCGGAGGACCTGGACAGCCCCTGGCGCGGCGCCCTGCGCGCTCTCTGGCCTGATACTCCCGCCGTCCGGGAGATGGTTCGCCGGGCGGAGCGCCAGCCCTCGCCCGGGCGAATTCCGCCGGAAACCGCCCTCCGCCTCTTCCACGGGAACCGGATCTCCATCTCCCGCCTGGAATGCTACGCCTCCTGTCCCTATAAGCATTTTCTGACCTACGGGCTGCGGCCCCGGCTGCCGGAGGCCTTTGATTTTTCCGCCCTCGACGCCGGCGACTTCTTTCATCTGGCGCTCCAGCGGTTTATCGACCGCGCGTCGCGGGAGGCGGACTGGCCCCGGCTTTCGGAGGAAAAGGTAAACCGCCTGATGGACGGGATCCTGACCCATCTGGCGGAGGAATGGGCCGACAGTCCCCTGACCGCCGGCGCCGCCGGCCTCTGGAAAGGGGAAGATCTGCTCCGACGGGCCCGGCACGCCGCGGATGTTCTGACCCGATTTGCCGCCAACAGCGATTTCCGGGTCGTCGGAACCGAAATGGAATTCGGCTCCCCCGAGGGGCTGCCTCCGATGATCCTGACCCTTTCGGACGGAAGCCGGGTGGCCCTCCGGGGCAAAATCGACCGAATGGACGCCTGGCGCGGGCCCGATGGGGAGTATCTTCGGATTCTGGATCTGAAAAGCTCCCCCCGGGCCCTGGATCCCGCCAAAATGATCCGGGGGGAGCAGCTCCAGCTGATGATCTATCTGAAGGCCGCCCTGGGGAACAATCCCGCAGCCAGGCCCGCCGGCGCCTTCTATTTCCCCGTCACCGACGAGGAGGTGGACGCTCTCTCCCCCGAGGACGCGGAAAGCGAAAGGCTCAAAAACGTCCGGCTCAAGGGCGTCGTTCTGCGGGAGGAAGGCGTCCTCCGCGCCACGGACCGGGACAAATCCCCCTTTTCGCTGGATTCCGTCTTTCAGAAGGACGGAAAAACGCCGCGGGCGAATGCCGGCTGGGCGCTGGAGGAAAAGACCCTTTCCGGCCTGATGGATGCCGCGGGCCGAACGGCTGCCGCCCTGTGCGAAAAAATCCGCTCCGGAGAAATCCAGGCTTCCCCCTCCTGGGAAAGCGACCGGTTCTCCGCCTGCACCTACTGCGACTACCGGTCTTTCTGCGCCCCCCGCAAGGAAGACTTCCGTCCCCTGGACAAGGGAATCTCCTTTGCCGACGCCGCCGCTTCCCCCGAAGGCGCGCCGGAGAAACAGCCTCCCGCGGCCCCGGATGCCCCGGGTAAATCTCCGGTTGCGCGGCAGGGAAAAATGAGGTATAATGCTTCCAGTGAAAACCCATAAGGAGGTTGATCCCCATGATACAGGTAATCGCAGGAAAAAAAGGCTCCGGAAAAACCAAGCGCCTGATCGACCTGGCCAACGCGACGGCCCACGAAGCGGTGCATGACGTAATTTTCCTTGACGACGACAACCGCTATATGTACGATGTGGACCATAAGGTTCGCTTCATAAACGCCGCCGATTATCATGTCCGGACGACGGATATGTTTATCGGATTTCTTTGCGGCATCCTCAGCTCCAATTACGATGTGGGAACGGTGTTTATCGACGCCTTCCTGAAGCTGAGCCGCATTTCCTCCCTCGAGGAAGCGGAGCCTGTTATTTCCGTGCTGGTGGAGCTGGGGGCCCGCCAGAATGTCGATTTTGTCCTTTCCCTGAGCGCGGATCCGGAAGAGCTGCCCGCCTTCCTGAAACAGTATCTGATCTGATCCGGGTTTTTCCGTCCCCGGCGGTGCGGCGTCTGAAGGCGTCCGCCCCGTTCCGCGGCCGGATTGTCCGATTTGAAACAGGCCGGGGGCGGCGTCCGGAAGGCGCCGCCCTCTGTCATCAAAGGGAGCGTGAATTGCGATGTCCTTTTTCTCCACCCGGGGCGGCGCCTGCGTAACCGCCAGCCAGGCGATCCTCCGCGGGCTCGCGCCCGACGGGGGGCTTTTCGTTCCCGCCATGTTTCCCGGGGTGGCCCCGGAAGCCGTCGCCGCGATGGGAAGCCTTCCCTATGCCCGCCGGGCCGAAAGCATCCTCCGGCTTTTTCTGGAGGATTTTTCCCCGCGGGAAGTCGCCGGCGCGGTGGACGCCGCCTACGGGGAAGGTCGTTTCGATGATCCGGAAGTGGCTCCGCTCCGGCAGCTGGACGGGAAGACCTGGGTGCTGGAGCTGTTTCACGGGCCGACCCTGGCCTTCAAGGATATGGCCCTGCAGCTCCTTCCCCATCTGATCCGGCTCAGCGCGGCGAAAAACGGCGAAAACCGGGAGGTCTCGATTCTGGTGGCCACCAGCGGGGATACCGGGAAGGCCGCCCTGGAGGGTTTCCGGGATGTGGCCGGAACCAGCTGCACCGTCTTCTATCCCCTCGATGGGGTCAGCGATGTCCAGCGTCTCCAGATGGTGACCACCGGCGGCAGCAACACCCATGTCATCGCCGTCCGCGGAAATTTTGACGACGCGCAGACCGGCGTCAAGGAGCTGTTCGCTTCCCCGGCCTTCGCCGAAGAAATGAACGCCCGGGGCAAGGTGCTTTCCTCCGCCAACAGCATCAATTTCGGCCGCCTCGTTCCCCAGATCGTCTACTATTTCTCCGCCTATGCCGATCTGGTTTCCCGGGGCGCCGTGGTCTGCGGCGATCCCGTGAATTTCTGCGTCCCGACGGGGAATTTCGGCAATATCCTGGCCGCCTATTACGCCCGGGAGATGGGCCTGCCTGTGGGGAAGCTGATCTGCGCCAGCAACCGCAACAACGTCCTGACCGACTTTTTCTCCTCCGGCATCTATTCGACCCATCGGCTCTTCTTCAAAACCAAGAGCCCCAGCATGGACATTCTGGTGTCCAGCAATCTGGAGCGTCTCCTCTTTGAGGCGGCCGACCGGGACGGGGAGCTGGTCAAAACCTGGATGAAGCTGCTGAAGGAGTGCGGCAGCTACAGCGTGGGCGAGCAGAGAAAGGAATGGCTGGACAGCCTCTTCTGGGGCGGCTGCGCCGACGATCTCGCCACCCTGCGGGAAATCGGGGATCGTTTCCATCAGGATCGCTATCTGATGGATACCCATACGGCCGTGGCCAGCGCGGTGCTCCGCCAGTATCGCGCGGCGAAGCAGGACGCCTCGCCTACAGTGCTGGTCTCCACTGCCAGCCCCTACAAGTTCTCCCGGGATGTCCTTTCCGGCGTCGCCGGGCCCGAGGCCGCCGAAGGGCTGGATGCCTTTGCCTGCAGCGAGGAGCTGGAACGGCTTTCCGGCGTTCCCATGCCCGACCAGGTGCGCCGCCTGCGGGATCTTCCCATCCGGCATCACGGGGAATGCGATCCCGCCGGCATGGGCCAGGCCGTGCTGGAAGCCTTCTGTGAATAATGTCGGTTTGCCTGCCGAAGGCATGGCGTGCCGCCTCCTCCCTGGCCGGAAAAAGCTTTCTCCGCTTCGGCCGCCGGGAAGGCAGACGCAGCCGGACGCTTCCGGCTGATTATCCGGTCAGCCTGCCGGAGAAGGACAAAAACATAACAGCGGGCGGCGCTTCCCGCAGGATGCGCCGCCCGTGTTCTTTCCGCGAAGGGTTTTGCGAGCCCTTCGTTTTTTATTCCTTGTTCAGAATGGACCGGATAAAGGCCCGGGAGCGTTCCTCCTTCGGATGGGCGAAGAAAGCCGCTGTTGGGCCCGCTTCAATGACGCGGCCCCCGTCCATAAAAATGACCTGGTTGGAAACATTCCGGGCGAACTCCATCTCATGGGTGACGACCACCATCGTCATCCCGTCCACCGCCAGCTGCCGCATCACATTCAGCACCTCGCCGATCAGCTCCGGATCCAGGGCGCTGGTGGGCTCGTCGAAGTAAATGATCTCCGGCTGAGTGGCCATGGCCCGGGCGATGGCCACCCTTTGCTGCTGCCCCCCGGAAAGCTGGATGGGATAGACGTCCCTCTTTTCCGCCATGCCGACCCGCTCCAGCGCCTCCAGAGCGATCCGCTCCGCCTCCGCCTTTCTCATGCCCCGGCCACTGGTCAGCCCCAGGGTTACGTTCTGCAGCACGGTCTTGTTCAGAAACAGGTTGTAATTCTGAAAAACGAAGCCGGTTTTCCGCCGGATCGCCACGATTTCATCCTTCCTGGCCCCGTGCATGTCATAGCTCTTTCCGTCCAGCGTCAGGGTGCCTTCGTCCGCCCTTTCCAGAAAGTTGATGCACCGCAGCAGCGTCGTCTTTCCGGATCCCGATGGACCCAAAACGGCGATCACGTCCCCTTTGTTAACCTCCAGGCTGATCCCCTGGAGCACCGGATGATCCCCGAAGGTCTTCCGTACATTTTCCACCTTCAGCATTACCGTACCCCTCCATAGCTGCTCAGCTTCTTCTCGCCCCACCGCTGAACCAGGGTCAGCAGGCTGCAGAACGCAAGATAAATCAGCGCCACCTCGGTATACAGGGCCAGCGTTTCATAGACCCGCCCGTTGATCACGATGGCCTGGCGGAACATCTCGGTCACGGTGATGGTGGAGGCCAGGGAGGTCTCCTTGACCATGGAAATCAGGCTGTTGAACAGGGAGGGAAAGGCCGTCCGGAAGGCCTGGGGCAGCACCACATGTCCCATGATGCTCAGATAGCTCATCCCCACGCAGTACCCAGCCTCCATCTGTCCGCTGGGCACCGCCTCCATCGCCGCCCGGACCGTCTCCGCCATGTAGGCGCCCTCGTTGATGCCGAACACCAGCACCGCCGTGGGAAA
>CAMOGC010000030.1 GCA_946613955.1 uncultured Clostridia bacterium | reverse complement strand
TCTCCCCTGCGCCTGCCGCGCGTCCTTGTAGCTCTGCTTCTGATAGTACATCAGCTGGTCCGCCCGGGAAAACACGTCCATAAGGGAGCGATCCTCCCCGGGCAGGTAGTCCGCCTGGCCGATGGCGATGGTTTTCCCGTCCTTCAGCTCCTGGGCCCGATTAGCGTCTTCCACGGCGGTCAGCAGCTCCTCCCGGCGGTCGTAGTCCTCCCCCATCATGATCGCGGCAAACTCATCCCCGCCCATCCGGAAGACGGGGCTGTGCTTATAGATTTTGCAAATCCGCATGCAGCCCTCCCGGATATACTCGTCGCCCTTCTGATGGCCCAGGGTGTCATTGATCGTCTTCAGGCCGTTGATGTCGCAGACCACCAGCGCGAAGGGCTCCATCTCCCCCTTCTGGATTCTTTCGTTGATGGTCTGCTCCGTGCGGGTATAGCTCAGCCGGTTCTTCACCCCCGTCAGCGGATCCGTCAGCGCGACATGCTGGGTTTCGTCCAGCTGCCTTTCCAGGGACCGGGATACCCGGAAATTATTGATCATGATGGCCATGGACAGGAAGAACATCCCGAAGACGATCATGGAAAAGAGCGCGTTCTTTTCATGGATGCCCTCCGCCTGATTCCACAGGAAGGTCCGGAAATCCGCGTCCTCGTCCATGCGGTAGCTGGCCCGGTGGGTCTGATGATACTGATAGATCCGCTGGGTCGCCTCATTCGTGGCGTTCTGGGTTTCCCGGGTCGCCCACATCATGGAGGAGAACAGGATCAGCAGCAGCAGGATCACCCAGACGACCACGCTCCGGCCGTGCTCATGATGCTTTTCCCGGGAAATCAGCCACCGGAAATAGGCCAGCCCCAGCAGCGCCCAGGCGGCAAAGAGGAAATAGGATTCCGTGGCCATAGCGTCAAAGTGCATCACATTGGGGCTCAGCAGCAGCAGCACGAAAACGCACATCAGCGCAAACCCGATGATTCCCGTCGCCATTTCCGTTTTCCGGCCGATCCGCTTCGCGTGGCGGAAGACGGCGTGGGAGGCCAGGCCATAGATGATGGAGGCCGTCAGCGCCGTCACATCCACGATCCATCCGATCGCTGTCCGCCCCAGGAAGGGAATCAGGCTGGAAATCGCGGCCACCGTCCAGATCGCCCTGGAGGGGATTCCCCTGGCGTTCAGTTTTCCGAGGGATTCGGGCGCCTCCCCGTCCCGCCCGGCGGCGAAGAGCAGGCGGCTCAGGGCCAGGAGATTGCCGATCAGGCTCGTCAGGATCACGCCGAAGAGGGCCAGCAGCAGGATGGTCACCCCGGCGCCGCCCATGTAGTGCTCCGCGGCGTAGAAGGCGGGCACGGCCTTCAGCCCCTCCAGGTTCCCCATGTCCTGAATATAGGCCAGCCAGGAGGAGTATTCCGGAGGATAGGCGGAAATGGACAGCATGGAAACCAGCAGGTAGAGCGCCGTGGTCATGATCACCGAGCAGATCAGCACACCGCGGATCCGCTTCGCGGGGAAGCGGTATTCCTCGGAAAAATGGGTCACGTTTTCAAATCCGATAAATGCCCAGGGAGAAATGGTGGCGATCCGGATAATCTGGCGGAAGGGCTCTTTCCCGGCGTACATGGGCGCGTAGCTGAAGCCGCTGCCCCCGTGCCGCGCCATCGCCGTCGCGGCGCAGACGGCGAATCCCGCCACAAACACCAGCGCCGCCCCGATCATCATCCCCTGGGGCAGCTTCAGGCTCCGGGAGCACAGAAGCGCGATCAGCAGCAGCGCGCAGATGGACAGCAGCGCCTCGCCCAGATAAACCTCGTATCCGAAAATGGTATAATGAAAGCCGAAGCGGAACATGTCCCCCAGGAAAAAGCGGGCAAAAAGCGGCAGGGACGTAATATTCGCCCACAGCACCGCCATATATCCCAGCAGCACGAACCACCCCGTCAGGAAGCCGTAATCGTGCCCGTTGACCTTTTTCTGAAACGCGTAAACGCCCCCGGCGTCTGGCGCTTCCCGAACCATGTACTGCAGATTCCAGGTGATCACAAGAATCACGGCCATCCCGGCCAGCAGCCCCAGGGATGTTCCCAGAATGCCGGCCTTCTGCAGATAGCTGTTGCAGGTCACGATAAAGGAACCCCAGCCGATGCTGGTTCCGATGGAAAAAGACCAGATACTCAGGGGGCTGAACGTACGCTTCAGGGATGGGGAACGCGTGCTGCTGGACAATGTATACATCTCCCAATGTGATATTTGTCCGGATCGGCATTCGATCCTCAGGGTTTGCGGAAAATAGCGGGGAAAACATCCGTTCCGCCGGGGGGGATCCGCGAAACGCGAACCGACCCGATGCGGGCTGACCGGATCAAGAAGAACAACTGCCTTCATTATACCAATTCAGGAATGATTCCTCAAGAGGAAAATGCCCTTTATGGCCGCCCACACATGGCCGCGCATCCGGTGCGTCTGGCCCGTCCATGCCGTCCCGGAATCGCCGAACCGGCCCGGATCCGTGCTCCCGGGAGAAACGGCCTTCCCGCCTCGGCGCTTTCGTTTCAAAACAAGTGATTGCTTTTTTTGCTTTTTTCTGTTATCATTCCAATACACTTATAAAGGAGGTTTTCCAAATGAGTAAACGTTTGCTGGCATGGGTTACTCTTCTGGCCCTGGTGACAGGGATGTTCGTCTTTACAACTTCCGCGATGGCCTGGGAGTGGCGTTATTCTCACTGCGGCAACGGCAAGCCCCTGAACATCCGCTCCGGCCCCGGCAAGGAATACTCCGTCATCTCCAGGGTCGCCTACGGCGAGCAGATCGGCGTGGATCACGATCTTGGAAACGGCTGGTCCGAAGTGTATGTCGGCAGCCAGGGAACGGGATACTGCATGACCAGCCTGATGTCCAGGACCCAGCCCGGGCCCTATGTGCCGGATAAAAAGCCCTCCGGGGATACGCCGACGAGTTCTATCGACGCTCTCTACAAGCAGGCGAAGCTGGTGGCCCCCTACGACGTGACGCTGAATCCCACCAGGAACAGCGGCGACGTGGTCAATGTCCGCTGGGCGCCCAGCAAGAGCGCGCCTCTGCTGGCCAAATATAACGCCGGCGCCACGGTCACGGTCATCGCCCAGCTGGGAAACAACTGGTTCCAGGTTCAGGATCCCAATTCCGGCGCCGTTGGCTTCGTGAATGTCGCGTATGTAACCAAATGATCGCCTTTGATGCTATGTGAGGAGCCGCCGCGGGAACATCCCGCGGCGGCTCCTGTTTTCTTTCCCTTCCGCGCTTGTGTTTTTAGTGAATATTAATCCGCTCGAAACACAGTTGAAACAGTCAGCGGCCTCTGCGATTTGACAGGCACGGTCCGCTCGCATAAAATGTTATTAGTAGATTTTTCTCTTCTACCTGACTCGAAAAACAATCAGCCGGCGGGATTCGTTCCCCGGCGGAAAGGGAGAATGAGCATGCGAAAGATACCATGGAAACGGCTGGTGGCCCTGCTGCTGGGCCTGCTGATCGTCTTCGGAACGGTCTCCTCCCTGGCGGAGGTACGAAGGATCCGGACAGGATACAGGGTGCGCCTGCGGGCGACGGCCTCCGTCAAAGGAAAGGTGCTGGACGCCTACTCCGTGGGGACGAGGGTCAATGTGCTGAGCAAGGGGGCCACCTGGTGCAAGGTTCGGGTGGGAAATAAAACGGGCTATATGATGACCCGCTACCTCTACGCCGGGGAAGGAACCTCCTCCGATGACACGGGCGTCTCCGGCGGATCCACCATGAAGGTCTGGACCCCTTCGGGGACGACCCTGAACCTGCGGTCGGAGCCCAGCGTCTTCAGCGAAACCATCGGTTCCTATAAGGTGGGCACAAGAGTGACCGTGCTCAAGCGCGGCAGCTCCTGGACCAAGGTCAGGGTCGGCGGAAAGGTCGGCTACATGGGCAGCCAGTATCTGGTCAAATAGTGTTCCCTGCAAAAAAGACGGCGCGCCTGACAGGCGCGCCACCCTTTTTGATCTTTCCTTCCGCCGGAGAGGCGGTCAGTATTCCTTCTCCACCCGCTCCAGTCCGACCACCTGCGGTCAGTATTCCTTCTCCACATGGTCCAGGCCGACCATCGCCTGAAAGCGTTTCAGGTCTTCCGGGGTTTTGATCAGCATGATCTCCGTAAACCTTCCTGTTTTCAGATCCCGGATCCCCGCCGCCTGCTCCCCGGTGCAGATGGAGCAGTGGATCACGGGCTTTTGTGTCTCCCGGTCATAGGGAATGGTTTCCTGTTTTTTTCGGCCAAACATATCGTTCCTCCTCCCGGTGAATGAGCAGGAATGGTTGATGCCTTTCCTCTGCGTTCGGGGCCACGGCCTTTCGGTCGCAAATCGCAGTTCATAAAGCAGAGGCTCCAGCCATGTCGGTTGGAGCCCCTTTTGATTCTTATGATTGATGCTTCAGAATTACTTGCCGGGTTCCACGGGAGCGGCGGTCTCCGCGGGAGCGGCGGTCTCGACGAATTCCACGTCGGTCAGGAAGTCCACCACGGCCTTGACGTGCTCGTCGGTCACAGGGGTCTTGCCATCGGCGAAGAACATGTCGATCTCGATCTCATGGCTCATATAGATGGTGTAGATCGCGGCGATGGAGCCGTCCTTGGTCTTGGCGATCAGCAGGGGCGTGCCGTGGCCGGTCGTGGTCTCTTCGAAGATGATGTCGCCTTCGTCCAGCTCGGCGATTTCATAGAAGCTCTGCTTGATGGCCGCCATGTCCTCGGGGGTGGCGTCCGTCAGCTTGTTCACGCCATCTAAGGAATCATTGAATTCGATTTGCAGGGACAGAACGGGCTTGGTGGGGTCCTTGGGAGCGATGGTGGCGGAATAGTACGTGCCGTTGCTCTCGGCCACTTCCATCGTATAGCCTTCCGGCAGGCTGGAGTACTTGATATCAAAGGCACCGATCACGGTCAGGGTTTCCTTTTCCCCCTCCGCCAGCGCGGAGACGCAGCCCAGGATCATCATCAGGCTCAGAGCCAGCGCAATGATTTTCTTCATAATCTTTGTTTCCTTTCTTTGTCAGTCGATTTAACTTCCAGTTTCAGAAACCGCCGCGTTTCTTACTTCTCCACATAAGCGGTGTTCACGAAGCCGACAGCGTTGGTCTCGGGATCCTGCACCTGGTACCAGTTGTTGCCCAGCGTCGCGATCACCAGCACCCGGCTGCCATCGGCATAAGACTTCATCAGGTTCGCCTTCTTGCTGGGAGCCCAGCGGACGTTGGCGACGCCCTTGCTGTTCTTGGTAGCCCGCAGGGTCACGGTATAGGGGTTGACGGCCCTGGCCTGGGCGAAGATGGCGTTGTAGCCGGCTTCGGTGGTCGTGGCGGGATCATCGGGAGAGGGAACATAGGGACCGGGCTTGCTGCGGGACGTCAGGGACGCCTGCACGTAGCCGACGTCATTGAGCTGCAGCCAGCCGTTGCCCACATCGCCGATAACGTAAATCGCCTCGCCGTAGGGCACCTTGTCGATCACGGAGTACTCTTTGCCGGGGCCGCTGCGCACGTTCAGGGCCTTGCCGTTTCCGCAATGGGAATAGACTGCGTAGTAGGCGGAAGCGCCAGTGGTCACCACGAAGATGGACATGATCAGCGTCAGGACAGCTACAAGGGACAGCACTCTCTTCACTGGTTTTACCTCCTTTGATGTAGTGATTATCATTTTATCCGGAATTCGCCCTTTGTCAAGGGGTTCGGCCGGAAAATGAGTCGGTTTTTTTAACTCTGTTTCGTTTTTTTTACAATCCGGTTTCGTTTTCGGGTATCGATCCTGTATTCCCGGCCCTGCCGGCTCCCGTCAGCTGTTGGGAGAGTAGTACAGGCACAGCGTCTGGATCTCGCCCTTATCGTTGAAGATGACCATCAGGTTGTCGGGGTTGTAGTAGGCCGTGGCCCACAGCTCTTTGAATGTGGCCAAATCGCCGATCACCGGCTCTTCCTTTTCCACATCCCGGAAATCCTTGAACTGGAAGTCCGCCGCGAAGGGAGCCTCCGTCAGCCCCAGGCGATGGAAAACCACATAGTCATCATCCATCAGCCGGGCCATATAGAGGTTGTGATCCTCCTGCATGGCGCTGAGGTAGAAGCCCTCCGGCTCCTCCTCGTTGATGACGTATTCTTCCTCGCCCTTCTTCAGGGAGCGGACCGTCACCATCCGGTCGAACAGATCCACCGTGTCCCCCACCTTCAGATCCGCCAGGCTTTCCTTGGAGAAAACGACGGGCTCGTACAGGAACATCTTCAGGGCGTCATCCTTTTCCATGGGAAGAGGAGAAATGCTGTAAGTCCCAAGCGCCAGGGTTTCCGACGGATACATGAGGGCCGGCAGCTCCGGCTTGATGATTGCCTCATCCGCCAGGGCCAGAGCGCCCGGAACCATCAGCAGCAGCGCGCACAGAGCAGCCATGATTTTCTTCATTTCTCATTCGTCCTTTCTGATCGCTTTATTTCCTATCCGGCCTCCGGCCGGTTTCGGAGCGGTTTCAATGATAGATACGCTTTTCCCTGGGCTCCTGTCAGCTCCCGGAAAAAGAATTTCGGCATCCTGAGCGCGCGGGCGCGTTTTCCGACCTTCCATTTTTCTCTCCGCTGCTCGGGCTCTTTCTCCGCCGCGAGGCCGGAGGGCTTCAGGGCCTTTCGCCTCCGGGCGCGGTCCGGTTAATCCTCCGCGGGATGCTCCGCCAGCCACTTCTCCGCCTCCGCGCAAACGGTTTTCAGGCAGGCTTCGTCGAAGGGGCTGACCAGCTCGGCATTGGCCAGAAGATCGGTAAAGGTACGGCTGCCGCCCTGCCGGGTATAGGCCATGTAATGGGCCCAGGCCCTTTCCCGGTTATCCTGCATCATGGCCCAGATTTCCAGCGCCACCGTCTGGGCCAGGCAGTAATCAATATAATAGAAGGGATTCATATAGATGTGGAGCTGGCGCTGCCAGGCTTCCCCTTCGCCATAGAAGGGAATCTCCCCGTCCAGGCGCACCCAGGGCATATAGATCTCCTGCAGGCGCTTCCATTCCCCGTGCCGCTCGGCGGGCGTCCATTCCGGATGCTTGTATACCTGGTGCTGGAAATGATCCACCAGCGTCCCGTAGGGAATAAAGGTCAGGGCGGAGGCCAGATGGCTGTGGTAGAATTTGGCGGTATCGGGGCCGAAGAATCCCTTCTCCCAGGGCCAGGCCATGAATTCCATCGACATGGAATGCACCTCGCAGGCTTCCATGCTGGGCCAGATCATGCTCATGGGAACCCGATCCCGGTTCACATAGGCGGCGAAGGCGTGCCCCGCCTCGTGGGTCATGACCTCCACGTCATGGCTGGTGGCGTTGAAATTGGCAAAAATGAACGGCACTCCGTAATCCATCAGTCCGGTGCAGTATCCTCCGCCTGCCTTTCCCTCCGTGGAGAGCACGTCCAGCAGCTTTCCTTCCAGCATGGTATGAATGAACTCCGCGGTTTCGGGGGACAGCTCCTCATAGAATTTCTTCGCCGCGGCCAGAATATCGTCCGGCGTCCCCTGGGGGCGGGGATTTCCGGAGCGGAATTCCAGGGCGTTGTCGGCGTAATTCATCGGCCAGCTCTTCCCCAGCCGCTTCGCCTGTTCGCGATAGATTCCCGCCGCCACCGGCACCAGGTATTTCCGGACGGCGGAGCGGAATTTCTCCACGTCCTGCTGGGTATAGCAGTTGCGCCCCATCCGGTAATATCCCAGCGGGATGTATCCGCCGTATCCCAGCTTCTTCCCCATGGCATCCCGCAGATGCACCAGGCGGTCATAAATCCGGTCCAGCTCCTCCTGATGCTCCTTATACCACCGGCCCTCCGCCTGCCAGGCCGCCAGGCGCCGGTCGTCCTCGGCGCAGGTTTTGAACGGGGACAGCTGGGACAGGGTATAGGTTCCGCCCTCGAAGGGGATCTGCGCGGAGGCGATCAGCTTCTGGTAGGCGTTGCGAAGCTCGTTTTCCTCCTTCAGCTCGGGGATGATCTCCGGGGAGAAGGTTTTCAGCTCAATCTCCGCGTTGATGAACATCAGATCGCCGTATTCCGCGGCAAAATCCTTCCGGAAGGGAGAGGCCAGCATCGCCTGCGTCCAGGCCTGCTCGAATTCCTGCAGCTCCGGCCCCGCCTGGTTCCAGAACCTGTTTTCCCCGTCATAAAAGGCGTCCCGGGTATCGATGGAATGCCGGATGCTGGCCAGGGTCGCCAGGGTGTCCGCGTGCCGGTCCTCCCGGTCTTTTTCCAGGAAAACCTCCCTCGCCTCCGCGTAGTTCTTCGCCGCCCGGAGGCGCGCGGTCAGCGTCTTCAGCTTTTCCTTCATTTCTTCCAGATTCGGCCGCTCATAGGGCATTTCGGGAAAGGTCATCATATCGTTTTTTCTCCTTCGGTTCTTTTCCGGAGAGCCGCGCTTCCGGGACTCTTCCTGAATAATTCAACATCGTTCCATGGAATTCCTGCCGGGGAAGCGAAGGCCTCCTTTCAACGCAAAGAAGCCGCCCCATCGGTTCCGGGACGGCACTTCTTTTTTCCGAAACGGATCGGAAGGATCCGCGCGCAGAGTCAGTGATCCACGCAGTGGGCGCAGCTCGTTTCCTCCGGGAACTGGGCCGGATCATAGCTGATCCCGTTTTTGTCATAGTAGTCCTTCAGGGCCGCCTTGATCGCCTCCTCCGCCAGAACGGAGCAGTGCAGCTTGTAGGCCGGCAGCCCGTCCAGCGCCTCGGTGACCGCCTTGTTGGTCAGGGCGGCGGCCTCCGATACCGGCTTTCCCTTGATCAGCTCCGTCGCCATGGAGCTGGATGCGATCGCGCTTCCGCACCCGAAGGTTTCAAATTTCACATCGTCAATCCGGTCCTCCCGGATCTTCAGATAAATCTTCATGATGTCGCCGCAGACGGGGTTGCCCGCCTCGCCGACGCCGTCCGCGTCCTCGATGATCCCCACATTCCGGGGATTGCGGAAATGATCCATGACCTTTTCGCTGTACAGCGCCATTTGCTTTTCCTCCTGCCGAAGGGCTGTTTTTCGCCCATTTTTTCTTTCTGCCGCTGCCGCTCCGATCTGGGGCAGCCCCGCGGCCCTTTATCCGCTTTTTCCGGACGTTGCCATTCCGGCCTCCGGGCGGCGGTTCCCGTTCCCTGTCCTCCGTTCCCTTTGACCCCTGGCCATCCCGCTTCAGGGGCGGCCTGTTCGCCTCAGCCGCTCAGGCCTGGAACACATGCTTTCTCTTCCCGGTCATCAGATCCCGCCAGAAGGGGGACATTCCCCGCAGATAGCCGACAACCTCCGTCACAGCGCGAATGATTTCCTCCACATCCGCCTCCGTCGTCTCTTCCCCGATCGAAAGCCTAAGGGAGCCGTGAGCCACCTCGTGGGGCCTCCCGATCGCCAGCAGCACGTGGCTGGGATCCAGAGACCCGGAGGTACAGGCGCTGCCGGACGAAGCGCAGATGCCCTGATCATCCAGCAGCAGCAGCAGGGATTCCCCTTCGATCCCCTCGAAGCAGAAGCTCACGTTTCCCGGCAGGCGGCGCTCGGCGTCCCCGTTCAATTCGCCATAGGGAATCCGCTTCAGGCCCTCGATCAGCCTGTTGCGCAGGGGCAGGAGCCGGGCCGTGTTTTCCGCGATCTTCCCGCACGCTTCCTCCAGCGCCGCGGCCATGCCCGCGATGGCCGGCAGGTTTTCCGTGCCCGCCCGTTTGCCCCGCTCCTGGGCGCCGCCGAAGATCACGTTCTCCAGCAGGATCCCGCGCCGGGCATAGAGGGCGCCGATGCCCTTGGGCCCATGGAATTTATGGGCGGACAGGGAGAGCATGTCCACGTTCAGGGCCTTGACGTCGAGGGCCACATGCCCGGCGGCCTGAACCGCGTCCGTATGGAAGGGCACTTTCCGCTCCCGGCAGATCTTCCCGATTTCGGCGATGGGCTGGATCGTTCCGATCTCATTGTTGGCAAACATCACCGTAACCAGGCAGGTATCCTCCCGGATCGCGTCCGCCACCTGCTCCGGATCGATGACCCCGGAGGCGTGCACGTCCAGCAGCGTGACCTCAAACCCCTGCTTTTTCAGATGCTCCAGCGTATGCAGCACCGCGTGATGCTCAAAGGCGGTGGAGATGATGTGTTTTTTTCCCTTCCGTTCCCCGGCCCGCGCCGCTGTCAGAATCGCCTGGTTGTCCGCCTCGCTCCCGCCGGAGGTAAAGGTGATTTCCCGGGGATCCGCCCCCAGGCAGGCCGCGATCCTGGCCCGGGCGTCTTCCAGGGCCTCCTTGGCCCGCTGGCCGAAGGCGTAAAGACTGGATGGATTGCCGTATTCCTCCCTCATGAACGGAAGCATGGCTTCAACTGCTTTTTCGCTCATCCGGGTGGTTGCCGCGTTGTCTGCGTAAATCATATTGTTTATCAGCCCCTGGTTATATTTTCCTACCTCTCCGGTAGGTATGTTAATTATAGGTAATTTTCCCTACCTTGTCAATAGGTTATGATCGGCTGTTTCGAACGCCACTCCCCTCTTCCTCCTGTTTGTTGAGAAGGATGAAAGCGCTTCCGCCATTCTGTTAAATCTGTGTGAGACCAGAAGTGTATGATTATAAAGGATTTTTCCGGACAAAAGCCTTGCTGCCTGTGCCGGAACAACAATCACTGCATCTCGCACAAGCGATGCGAAAAACGAAAGGAGTTTGGAAAATGAAGAAACTGGTTTCCTGTCTGCTGGTGGTCATGATGCTCCTCGGCGTGATGAGCGCTTTCGCGGAGCCCGCCCAGGAGAAGAACGTCCTCGAGAAGTTCCTGGATGAGACGGATCTGAAGACCAAGGATCTGGCCCTCCAGTATCAGTCCGGCGACGCCACCTCCGAGCTCGTCCTCCGCCAGGATGGCGAAAACATCCACATCGTGTCCCGCGCCAACGGGATCGAGAACAGCCATATCGAGCTGACTCCCACCGGGATCTACGGCGGCAACAAGGATTCCGCCATTATGATCCGCTACACCACGATCATGAAGATCCTGCAGGACATCGTCAAGTCCGTAAAGGAAGAGAAGCTGCCCGGCAAGGACACCCTTTCTGAGCAGGACATGGAAGCTGTCGATGCGCTGGCCACCGCCGCGGTCGAGCAGGCTCAGGCCGACGGCACTGTGATCGGTACCGCCGCGGTTGAATTCCTGTCCAAGTTCAAGCCCGAATACATCCTCGACGTGAAGAATGAGGACGGCACCGTGACCGTTTCCATCCGCAGCGAAGCCCTCGCCACCGCGACGGCCGAAGCGGTTGACGGCCTGATGTCCAACCCCGCCCTGGCTGAAGTGGTGGATCGCTGGGCCGCGATGGACGGCGGAAAGAGCTTCGCGGAGCGCCAGAAGGATTGGCTTCTGAACCGTGAAGCCACCCTGGAAACCATCCGGACCATCGTGAGCCAGGATACCGTCTCTGACGACGGCCACATCGTGTCTCATTTCGAGATCGGCGAGAAAACCGAGAACTCCAAGCCCCTGGTTTGCGATCTGGACGCCTGGATCGACGCCGAGAACAACGAAGCCGAAATTACCTACAAGATGGGCTACGCGGATGAGGATTCTTTCCTTGTCTATGAGACCACTGTGAACCCGGATTACTATTTCGAAAAGCTGACCTCCGGCGAGGACGTGGCCGAGGTTGAGTTCAACCTGACCGAAGGCCGGATCTCCAGCGGCAAGCTCTATATCGCGGAAAAAGGCGAGGAGCAGATCAGCCTCGATTTCAGCCAGACCCACATGAATCTCCGCGGCCCCAAGGGCGGCATCAGCACCTCCGTCCGTGAAACCTGGACCGGCAAGCTGCGCTATGAGATGTACATCGAGACCGCCGAGGGCAAGGAAGGCAACCTGATCATCGACTTCTACGAGGACGATGACGCCCTGATCTGCGATATCCGCAGCAGCGAATCCGAGCACACCGACACCTACAGGCTCGTCCGGGTCGACAAGGTGGAGATGGATGAGCTGACCAAGTCCGCGAAATGCGTAGAGATCACCGAAGACGTGATCAACAAGGTGATCGACATGGTGATCAAGAGCATCACCACCGCCGCTCCCGAAACCGCCAAGTAATCAATCCCGCATTCCCCCTTGTGGGGGAGAGCAAACAAAAAGAGCTGTGAAGCAAAGGAATCCTCCCGAGCTTCACAGCTCTTTTTCTGTCCT
>CAMOGC010000029.1 GCA_946613955.1 uncultured Clostridia bacterium | reverse complement strand
GGGCAAGGCGGACGAATAGTCCCTTCGGCAGACCGGGCAATGCGGACGAAAAGTCCCGCCGGCAAAACGCGAACAGCGAAAAGCTCCCGGCAAAAAAGCGCTTGCGCAAAAGGGAAAAATCGGGTATACTGCCCGGGCGCCTCGCGCGGTGAGTTCGAAACCTTCCTCACCATAAACAAAACTAAAGGAGCGTACCTGAAAAAATGAAGAACAGTCAAACCCGGGATCTCGCCATGGGCGGCCTCATCGCCGCGCTCTACGTTGTGCTGACCTTTCTGGCCCAGGCCCTTGGGCTCGCCTCCGGCGCCATCCAGGTCCGGATTTCCGAAAGCCTGTGCCTGCTGCCCTGCCTGATGCCCGGCGCCGTGCCCGGGCTCGCCGTGGGCTGCGTGCTGGCCAATCTGCTGACCGGCTGCGCGCCCTGGGACGTGGTTTTCGGTTCCCTGGCGACCCTGATCGGCGCCGTCGGAACCCGCCTGATGCGCAAAAAGCCCCTGCTGAGCTGGATTCCCCCGGTGCTGAGCAACACCCTGATCGTCCCCCTGGTGCTGATGCGCGTCTATGGCGTCGGCGCCGAGGGCGTGATGCCCTGGCTGGCCGGCCTCCCCGGCGGGCTGTATCTGCCCCTGGCCATTCAGATTTTCATCGGAGAGATAATCAGCGTCGTCCTGCTGGGAATCCCGGTGCTCAAGGCCGTGGAGCGTGGGCTGAAAACCCCCGCCATGAGCTGAGCATTTTGAAAAACCCCGCCGAAAACGGCGGGGTTTTCTCATTGCTATCCGCCGCTTACTCCCACAGCGGCGAGGGATACAGTCCCTCCTCCGAAAGCCGCCGCAGCGCGGCCTTGACCTGGGGCCGGTCCTCCTGATAGGTCACGCCCCACCACCGGTCCTCGCTGGAGAGCAGGCGGACCGTCGCCCGGCCCTCCTCCAGCAGCTCGTTGACCACGAAGGGCAGGAAGAACTCCCCCTTCAGCGGGTTTTCCCTCAGCGTCGTATCCAGGAACGCAGGGAAGCGGGCCTCCAGCTCCCGGATCAGCGCGGGCGTAAAGCCCCACATGTTCATGGAAACGGGGCTGTCCGGCGAAAGCTTCCGGTAGGTCTCCCCGTCCTCGGTATACAGGGGCCCGTCGCAGGTGGAGATGATATGGGTCCGCTCGTGGATGTCCTTCAGGGTGCCGTCCGGGTTGGCCTCGCACACGCCCCGGGCCACATAGCCGTTCTCCGTCAGGGTGTTCTTCAGCCGGTAGGCCACCATAAAGAACCGTTCCTTTCCCCCTTCCGGGGCCTTTTTCAGTTCCTCATAGGCGGCCTGGAAGGCGTGGGGGCCGTAGTAATCGTCGGCGTTGATGGCGGCGAAGGGCGCGTCGATGAGCTCGCTGCAGCACAGCACCGCGTGCCCCGTGCCGTAGGGCTTGACCCGCCCCTCCGGCACCCGGTATCCCGCCGGCAGCCGGTCCAGCTCCTGGAAGGCGTAGGACACCTCCATATGCCGGCTGATCCGGTCCCCCACCAGGCGGCGGAAATCCTCCTCGATGGCGTGCTTGATCAGAAAGACCACGCGTTTAAAACCAGCCCGCCGGGCGTCATATACGCTGTAATCCAGGATGGTTTCCCCGCCCGGGCCCACGGGATCCATCTGCTTGAGCCCGCCGTAGCGGCTGCCCATGCCCGCGGCCATGATCAGAAGAATCGGTTCTTTGGATGTCATACCCTGTCTCTCCTCGTACTGTATGATTTGCGGATCTGCTTCGGGAACGCGCCCCGCGATCCTGTCATTTATGATAAAGTTTATGCGTCTGGTAGGCCGGATCGCAGGTCAGGTTCAGCCCCAGGCGGCGGAAGGTATTGTCGTCGACCGCCGGGAGGATGACCGTCGAATGGGCCTCGCAGCCCTTCAGCCGGGGCAGCATGGTCAGGGCCTTGGCGGCCGTCGGGTTGGTTGCGGCGGAAACGCTCAGGGCCACCAGCACCTCGTCGGAATGCAGCCGGGGATTGTGGTTCCCCAGATATTTGCATTTCAGCTCCTGCACCGGCTCGATGACGTAAGGGGAAATCAGGTGGGTCTCCTTGTCGATGTGGCCCAGGCATTTGATCGCGTTGAGCACCACCGCGGCGGAGGGGCCGAGAAGATCCGTGGTTTTCCCGGTTACGATCTGCCCGTCGGGCAGGGCGATGGCCAGGGCGGGCTGCCCCGTCGTCTCCGCCTTCTGCCGCGCTGCGCCGATGACCGGGCGGATATCATCCGTGATCCCCAGGTTTTTGATCAGCAGGCGGATTTTGTCCCCCTCTTCCCGGGTGGCGTGGCCCTGAAGAAAGGAGCATCTCGCCGCGTAATACCGGCGGAGGATCTCGCTTCGGGCGGCCTCCCGGCAGACCTCGTCGTCGGAGATACAGAAGCCCACCATGTTGACGCCCATGTCCGTCGGGCTCTTATAGGGAGAATAGCCCCAGACCCGCTCGAAGAGGGCGTTAAGCACCGGGAAAATCTCGATATCCCGGTTATAGTTGACCGTCGTTTCCCCGTAGGCCTCCAGATGATAGGGGTCGATCATGTTGACGTCGCTCAGATCCGCCGTCGCCGCCTCGTAGGCCACGTTGACCGGATGCTTCAGCGGCAGGTTCCAGATCGGAAAGGTTTCGAACTTGGCGTATCCCGCCCGGATCCCCCGGCGGTTTTCCTGATACACCTGGCTCAGGCAGGTGGCCATTTTGCCGCTGCCGGGGCCCGGCGCGGTCACCAGGATCAGCGGCCGGGAGGTTTCCACATAGTCGTTGCGCCCGAAGCCCTCGTCGGAAACGATGTGATCCACGTCCGTCGGGTATCCCTCGATGGAATAATGCCGCCAGGTCCGGATGCCCATCGTGTTCAGCCGCTCCTCGAAGGCCACGGCGGCGGGCTGGCCGGCAAACCGGGTCAGCACCACCGACCCCACATACAGCCCGATTTCCCGGAATGCGTCGATCAGCCGCAGGGTATCCGCGTCATAGGTGATGCCCAGATCGCCGCGGACCTTGCTGGTTTCGATATCGTCCGCGTTCAGCACGATCAGGATCTCCTCCTGGTCCTTCAGCCGAAGCAGCATCTGCACCTTGCTGTCCGGCCGGAAGCCGGGAAGCACGCGGCTGGCGTGGTAATCGTCGAACAGCTTTCCCCCCAGCTCCAGATAAAGCTTCCCGCCGAATTTCTCGATCCGCTCCAGAATCCGCTCCGACTGCATCCGGGTATACTTCTCGTGATCAAAACCGATCTTCATGCGCGCCCCCCTTTCCTATCCCAAAAACGGCCCAAACAGAAATATTTTATGTCTTCCGGAGGAGACGGTCAAGCCCCCGGAGCGAAAAAAACCGCGGCCGGCGCGGCTCTTTCCGCTGTCGAAAAAAAACCGGCGCCGGCACGGCTCTTTCCGCTGTCGAAAAAAAACCGGCGCCGGCGCGGCTCTTTCCGCTGTCGGAAAAAAAAAACCGGCGCCGGCGGTTTTTTTTCCGTCCTGGCAAAACCTTCCTATTGAATACAAAAAAAATACAAACGGATTGACAAAATGGTCGGAATAGATATAATAAAGGCAAATAATCCTTCAAAGGAGGTTTCCCCATGAAAAAGGCATTTGCCCTCATTTTGTCCCTGGCCCTCGTGCTGATGAGCGTCAGCGCCCTGGCCGACCTGGTGATCTGCCAGAACAAGGTAGAGATTACCAACGCCCTGACGGATTTCGCCAAGCTGTATGAAGAGAAAACCGGCGTCCCGGTCCAGGTCATTACCGGCGGCGGCGCCTCCGACTACAACACCGTGCTGAAAGCCGAAATGCAGTCCGGCCGCGAGCCCGACATCTGGGTCATCGAAGGCCCCACGGGCTACGAGCTCTGGAAGGACAAGATTGCCGACCAGACCGGCGCCGACTGGGTGCAGTACACCGCCGCCGCCTACATGGACGGCGATAAGGTCGTGGGCTTCCCCGTCGCCGTGGAAGGCTATGGCTTGGCCTACAACAAGGACATCCTGGACAAGGCCGGGATCGATCCCGCCACGCTGACCACCTATGACGCCTACGAGGCCGCCTTCGCCAAGCTGGATTCCATGAAGAGCGAGCTGGGCCTGGACATGGTCGTTTCCATGGTCGCCGGGACCACCACCGGTATGACCTGGGTGACCGGCCTGCACAACTTCAACGTCTACCTGACCGTGGGCAACCAGCGCAATGACACCACCTATATCGACCAGGTGCTGGCCGGCAAGGTGGATCCCGAGCGCTTCCATCAGTATTGCCAGTATGTGGCCCTGCTGTTCAAGTATTCCGATCCCGACATGCTGGTGAACGGAACCCAGGACAGCCAGCTGGCCGCCTTCGCCAACGGCAAGGCCGCCTTCTATCATCAGGGCAACTGGATGGATCCCAGCCTGGTGACCCTGAACCCCTCCTTCGAAATCGCCTACGCGCCCCATGCCTTCCTGCATGAAGTGACCGACGGCATCCTGGTCAATCCTCCGTCCTGGTACGTGGTGAACAACAACGCCAACAAGGACGAGGCCATTGCCTTCCTGAACTTCCTGGCCACCTCCGAAGAGGGCGCCGACTACATGGTCAACAAGGCCGCCATGGTTCCCGCCTTCACGAATGTGACCCTCGCTCCCTCCACCCCCCTGTCCAAGTCCGTCATGGAATGGAACGCCGCCGGCAAGACCTATGACTGGCAGCAGTACAAGCTCCCCGACGGTTTCGGCATGGGCACCCTGGGCCCCATCTATGAGCTGCTGGCCTCCGGCGCCATCGATGTCGACACCTTCGAAGCCATGATGATCGAAGCCATCGCCAACATCGGCAAATAATTTCCCGTATTTCCCGGGGATGGTCCGGTTCTCCCGGCCATCCCCCTTTCTTTGTTCAAACCGAAAACGGCGCCCCGGCGCCGAAAAACGGAGGATGGGTTATGTCCAGTAAAGCGAAACGCAAGCTGACGGAAGCGCTTTTCCTCTTCCCGACGCTCTTCGCGTTCATCATGGTCATCATTATACCGTTTCTCTACGGTATCTACTATTCCTTTACCAACTGGCAGGGAACCGGCGCCGCCACCACCTGGGTCGGGCTGGAAAACTATAAGGCGATTTTCCAGGAGCCGGCCTTCCTGCATTCCTTCCTGATCACCCTGGAGTTCACGGTGCTCAACGTGGTGCTGGTGAACGTGGTGGCCTTCATTATCTCCCTGCTGGTGACCAGCGAAATCCGCGGCCGCAACGTGTATCGGGCGGGCTTCTTTATCCCCAACCTGATCGGCGGTATCGTCCTGGGCCTGGTGTGGCAGTTCATCTTCTCCAACATTCTGCCCTCCATCGGCCAGAGCATCGGCTCCGCCCTGCTGGGAAAATCCCTCATCAGCAATAAGAACACCGTCATGGCTACCATGGTCATCGTGAACACCTGGCAGTACGCCGGCTATATCATGCTGATCTACGTGGCGGCCATCCAGGGGATCTCCAAGTCCGTCATGGAGGCGGCGGAGGTGGACGGCGCCCGGTACTTTACCCGGGTGACCCGGATCCAGGTTCCGCTGATGGCCAACGCCTTCACGATTTCCCTCTTCCTGACCCTGACCAATTCCTTCAAAATGTATGACGTGAACGTGGCCCTGACCAACGGCGGCCCCACCAGCGTTTTCATGATGAAGCCGGTTCAGGCCTCGGAGCTGCTGGCCCTGAACATCTATCAGACCGCCTTCAAGTATAACAACATGGCCCAGGGCCAGGCCAAAGCGGTGATCTTCTTCATCGTGCTGACGATCTTCTCCGTCATCCAGGTTTCCTTCAACAAGAGAAAGGAGATTGAGGCATAATGACGAAGCAAGCGGCTGTTGTGGAGCGCATGGCCGGCTCCAAACCCCATAAGGGAAGGCAGATCCTTCTGGAAATCCTGACCTTCCTGCTCTTTCTCCTGTTCATGATGCCCTTCGTGATTGTGATTCTGAACTCGGCCCGCACCAACGCCGAAATCATCAATCAGCCCGTGGGCTTCCCGGCCAATTTCGGGCAGCTCTGGACCAATATCAAGGACATCTGGAACAACTCCACCTTCAATTTCCTCTCCGCCCTGCGGGACAGCGTGATCATCACGGTCATCTCCCTGGCGGTTATTTCCATCTTCTCCGCCATGGCGGCCTGGGTGCTGGTCCGGAACAAAACCCGGTGGTCCACCTTCCTTTTCATGACCTACGTCGCCGCCATGGTCATCCCCTTCCAGGTCGTTATGTTCCCGCTGCTGACGTGGTTCCGCCAGGTGGGCGATTTTATCGGCATCCCCCTGCTGCGCAGCTATCAGGGCATCATCTTCGCCTATCTGGGCTTCGGCGAGGCCATGTCCATCTTCATCTTCCACGGCTTTATCAAGGGCGTGCCGCTGGAGCTGGAGGAGGCCGCGGATATCGACGGCTGCAGCCGGGCGGGAACCTTCTTCCGCATCGTGCTGCCCCTGCTCCAGCCCGTGTTTGTTACGGTGCTGGTGCTCAACGGCCTGTGGATCTGGAACGACTATCTGCTGCCGCTCCTTCTGCTGGGCGCCTCCGGCAATATTCAGACCATCCCCCTGGCGGTTCAGGGCTTCAACGGCGCCTTCGTGAAGCAGTGGAACATGATCATGGTCTCCACCCTGCTGGCCATGCTGCCCATCATCATCCTGTATCTTTTCGCCCAGAAATACATCGTTCAGGGCATGGTGGACGGCTCCATCAAGTAAAAGGAAAGCGATGGACCGCGGCCTTTTCAGACCGCGGTCTTTTTCCGCTCATTCGAAATCCGGCGGCATACGGCCGCCGCGGTGCAAACGTTTCTGTCCCCCGCTTCGCGGGGACAGATATTCACAGTCCGGCGGCATACGGCCGCCGCGGTGCAAACGTTTCTGTCCCCCGCTTCGCGGGGACAGATATTTACAGTCCGGCGGCGTACGGCCGCCGCGGTGCAAACGTTTCTGTCCCCCGCTTCGCGGGGACAGATATTCACAGTCCGGCGGCATACGGCCGCCGCAAGGAGGAGTGATACTATGGAAGAAATGAAGCGTGCCTGGTGGAAGGAATGCGTGGTTTATCAGATTTACCCCCGTTCCTTTGCCGATTCCAACGGGGACGGCCTGGGCGACCTGAACGGCATTACGGCTCATCTGGATTATCTCAAGGAGCTGGGCGTGGATGTCATCTGGGTCTCCCCCTTCTACGCCTCCCCCAACTATGACAACGGCTATGACATCTCCGATTACCGGGCCATCATGAAGGAATTCGGAACCATGGAGGATTTCGACCGCATGCTGGCGGGCATCCACGCCCGGGGCATGAAGCTGGTCATCGATCTGGTCGTCAACCACTCCAGCTCCGAGCATCCCTGGTTCATCGAGAGCCGGAAGGGCAAGGACAGCCCCTATCGGGACTACTATATCTGGCGGGACGGAAAGGAGGACGGCCCGCCCAACAACTGGGGCAGCTGCTTCTCCGGCTCCGCCTGGGAGAAGGACGAGGAAAGCGGCCAGTATTATCTGCACCTCTTTACCCCCCAGCAGCCGGATCTGAACTGGGCCAACCCCGCCGTCCGCCAGGCGGTGTATGACATGATGACCTGGTGGTGCGAAAAGGGCATCGACGGTTTCCGCATGGACGTCATCGGCATGATCGGCAAGGAGAACTTCAACGACGGCCCCGTCGCCCCCGGCGCCCTTTACGGCGATTTCGCCCCCTCCTGCCAGCATACCGCCACCACCCACCGCTATCTTCGGGAAATGCGGGAGAAGGTGCTGGATCATTATGACCTGCTGACCGTCGGCGAAACCAGCGGCACCACCGACAACGCCCTGGTCTATGCCGGCGAGGACGGAAAAGAGCTGAACATGGTCTTCGGCTTTGAGCACAACGACGGCCTGAACGACGGCACGGAGCTGGGCAAATGGAGCGACCACGGCGCCCCCCTCCGGGAGGTGCGGAGCGTGCTGAACCGCTGGCAGATGGCGCTGCAGGGCAAGGCCTGGAACACGGTTTATCTGGGCAACCATGATCAGCCCCGCCAGGTCAGCCGCTACGGAAACGACAGCGAGCTCTTCCGCGCCCTTTCCGCCAAAATGCTGGCCACCCTGATCCATACTCTTCGGGGGACGCCCTATGTCTATCAGGGCGAGGAGCTGGGTATGACCAACATCTATTTTACCGACATCAGCCAGTATCAGGATGTGGAGAACCACAATGCCTGGCGCCAGTGGGTGGAAACCGGCCGGGTCGACGCCCAGGACATGCTCCGCTATTTCGCCCGCATCAGCCGGGACAACGCCCGGACCCCCATGCAGTGGAACACGGAGAAGAACGCCGGCTTTACCACCGGGACCCCCTGGCTGCCGGTCAACCGGAATTACCTGCTCATCAACGCGGAAGACGAGCGGAAGGATCCGAATTCCGTTTTCCATTATTATCGGAAGCTCATCGCCCTGCGCCATACCCATGACGTGATCGTCTACGGAACCTTCTCCCCCCTGCTGGAGGACAGCGACACCGTCTACGCCTATGAGCGGAAGCTGGGAAACCAGACCCTGACCGTGGCCCTCAACTGGACGGAAAAAAAGGTTCCCTGCACGCTGATGGACGGTCTCGAAGGCCAGGAGCTGATTTCCAACTACCCGACCCACCAGCCCGGCTTCCTGCAGCCCTATGAGGCCCGGGTCATTCTGACCGAAAGCTGATTCTCCGCGAATCGGCCCCATCAGCCCGGGTCGATCCCTCCGCCGGATTCAGAGTTTCGGTCTTCATGAAACGTTTTCCGACTCACGTATTATATTCAATCCCGTTCCGGCGGACGGCGATCGGTTTGTTTTTCTTTTGTTTCATGGTTTATTATTTTTTCCTTTTTCTTCCAGAGCAGGCGAAAACCATTATTTTTGGGGCAATCTGGCCTTTGATCATCCCTATTTGACATTCTGGCCCGCCGTTGACAGCCGTGGGAAACTGTGCTAAATTACCTGTGTAATCCGAATGGCCCTTTGGAGTGGGTCCGGTTTAGGGCCGGCAAAGGAAAAAGCACGTTTGGGTGTTTCTTTTGTGCGGCTTCGGGAATCTGGAATATCATCGTGTGGTCGGTTGAAATGCCGGCTTTTCGCTTGTGCTTCCTGTTCTTCCGGCCTTCCTCCTGGGAGAAAAGCCGGCATCGGAAGAGCAAGCGCTAACCATCGTCCATTGTAAACCGCATGCAGAACGCGGATACGATGCGATCTGGTTCCCGTGATGACCGTTCAGGAAAATGGAGGGATGTATCGGTGAAATCGTTCTTGCAAAACACTTGGAAACATCGGGCCCATGTCGTCATGGCGCTTCCGGCTTTCCTGATCCTGCTCTTTATCATGTATATTCCCATGTCCGGTCTGGTAATGGCCTTCAAAAACTTCGACTATTCGAAGGGCATTTTCGGCAGCGACTGGGTGGGTCTGGCGAATTTCGAGTTCCTGATCAAATCTCAGGATACTTTCTTCAACATGACCAAGAACACCCTCCTGTACTATCTGCTCTTCACGGTGGTCGGTACGGTGCTGAACGTGACCATCGCCATCTGTATTGACCAGCTGGCCTTCAAGCGCGCCGGAAAAACGATGCAGACCCTGATGATCATTCCGGTCTTCATCTCCTACGCGGCCGTGCAGTTCATCGTTTTTGCCTTTATCGACTCCCGGACAGGGCTGATTAACCACATGCTCGGGACGCGCACCCGCTTCTATTCCAACGCCGGATACTGGCCCTGGATTCTTCTGATCGTCAAGATCTGGAAGGACACGGGCTACGGCTCCGTGCTCTACATGTCCGTCCTCTCCGGAATTGATACGTCCCTGTACGAGGCGGCCGACATCGACGGCGCGAACAAATGGCAGCAGATCCGGCACATCACGATTCCCTCTCTGATCCCGATGGTTACCGTGATGCTGCTTCTGTCCGTCGGCAACGTCATGCGTTCTGACACCGGTCTGTTCTATCAGGTCACCCGCAACAACGGCGCCCTCTACAGCACGACGCAGGTGCTCGATTCCTACATCCTGAATCAGATTCTGCATTCTTCGAACTTCGGATACACCGCGGCCGCTTCTTTCTTCCAGTCAGTCATCGGTCTGATCATGATGCTGATTGCCAACTTCACGGTTCGTAAAATCGAGCCTGAAGGCGCGCTGTTCTGATCGGTGGAAGGAGGTATACGAAAATGGATGTTGTTATGAGAAAGCCCTCAAGGAAAGCCAAAATCAGCACCGGACGCAAGAAAATCGGTATCGGACAGATCATTCTTCTCATCTGCGTTCTTCTCTTTACCCTGTTCTGCTTCGCGCCGGTGATTCTGGTCTTCGTTTCCGCCTTCACGGATGAAATGTGGATCAACCAGAACGGCTTCTCCTTCTTCCCCGGCCAGTGGAGCATGAACGGCATGAATTCCGTTCTGCGCTACGGCAGCCAGCTGGCGACGTCCTACATGGTCACGATCTTTATCACCGTCACGGGAACCTTCCTCGGGCTGCTGGTGATGAGCATGTACGCCTATTCCATCTGCCGCCCCGGGTTTAAGCTCTCCAGATTCCTGTCCATCTTCCTGCTGATCCCCATGCTCTTCAACGGCGGTCAGCTGGCCGGTTACGTCGTCTTTACCAGCTGGTACGGCCTGAAGGACAACCTGCTGCTTCTGATCCTGCCGCTGGCCGTGACGACCATGAACGTTATCATTCTCCGGACCTACATTGCCAACAGCATCCCCGCAGAGCTGATGGAAGCGGCCACGATCGACGGCGCCGGTGATTACCGGACCTTCTTCCAGATCACGCTTCCCCTGCTGAAGCCCTCCCTGGCCGCTGTCGGCTTCATGATGGCCACGGCCTACTGGAACGACTGGCAGAACGCCCTGATGTATATCACCACGAACAGCAAGAAGCCTCTGCAGCTGCTGCTCATCAATATCCAGAAGAGCATCGAGTTCCTGCTGAACAACAACAACGTTCCCGCGGCCGCCCGGGCTGCCATGGGAAACACGATCCCGCAGTACTCCTCGACGATGGCGACGGTGATTGTGGTTATCGCCCCGATTATGGTGATTTACCCCTTCTTCCAGAAGTACTTCATCAAGGGTCTGACCGTGGGTTCCGTCAAGGGCTGATCAAAGGAATTCGCCATCTCCGGTATTCCTGGTTCGGTTTCAGGCGGTTCGGCAACGAATCGTTATGAAATAAATTTTTATAAGGAGGATCCTGTCCCTATGAAGAAACTTGTTTCTCTGGTACTGGCTCTTGCTCTGGTTCTGGGCGTCATGTCCTTTGCCAGCGCGGACGACAAGGTTGTGATCAACGTGTATCGTTGCTCCTTCAATGTCGCGACCCCCGACGCCGAGCAGGTGAAGAAGGTCGAGAAGGCGATCAATGATTATATCGCCGACAAGATCAACGTCGAAATCCGGCTGACCGACATCGGTTCCGGTGAGTACACCGAAAAGGCGAACCTGGCCCTGGCCAACAAGGAAATCAACCTGCTGTGGACCGCTTCCTGGGAAGCCACCATCGGCACCAATGACCTGGTTCCGAAGAACGCCGTTTACGACATCACCGACCTGCTGCCCGGAACCACCCTGTACGGTTCTCTGGCGGAAGGCCAGTGGGAAGCGACCAAGTACAACGGCCGCAACTACTTCATCCCCGTCTACAAAGACAACGTGGAAGGCTACGACGTGATGTTCCGCAAGGATCTGGTTGACAAGTACGGCTGGGATATCACTTCCGTGAAGACCCTGGCTGACCTGGAGCCCATGCTCGAGGACGCCTACAAAGAAGGTCTGAAGTATCCCTTCCTCACCCAGAAGACCGCGATGTTCTATCGCTGGTACATCGGCTCCTTCGACTTCTTTACCGCTGATTCTTCCACCAACTTCTTCGCCGTCTCCCGTAAGACCAACGAAGTGGTCAACACCATCCAGACTCCCGAGTACCTCGAGTTCTGCAAGCTGATGGCTGACTGGGCCGAAAAGGGCTATGTCTCCGAAGACGAAGCCACCAAGGTGACCACCGACACCACCACCCAGACCAAGGATTGGGCCATCTCCTGGTGGACCGATATCCCCGTGAACGCCGAAGCGAACAGCCGCTATGGCCAGGAAGTGGTCATGCAGCCCATCGCCCCCCGCTATGCTCACAGCACCTCCGCTCTGGGCTCCTGCTACTGCATCACCGCCA
>CAMOGC010000028.1 GCA_946613955.1 uncultured Clostridia bacterium | reverse complement strand
GGGATACGCTTCAGTTCATCCGCTCCAGACGGATGACGTTCCAGCTGAGGGCAGGGAGGGCGATGGTCAGGCGGCCGCCGTCGAGCAGGCCGGGATCGCCGAGGAAGGGAGAAACCGTGTCCGGGGCGGCTTCCGTATTGACGGCCTTGACATCGTCGTGATGCAGCACCAGATGCTCCGCGACCCGCAGGGGCCCGAAATCCCGCAGATCCGCGGACAGCTCGAGATCCTCCTCCAGGCTGCGGTTGACGGCGAAGATAGTGACGCCGCCGTCCTCCGCCAGGGTGGCGGAGGCGTCCAGCAGGGGCACCCGATCGTAATCGGCGCAGTCGTAGACCGGGCTTTCCGCCACGGGGCGCAGGGCGGTTCCCCGGCCGTAAACGGAGGCGTGCATCAGGGGCCAGTAGATTGTCTGGACCCAGGCGCCGCCGCCCCGCCGGGTCATGATGGGGGCGATGACGTTCACCAGCTGGGCCAGGCAGGCGATTTTGACCCGATCCGCGTTCCGGATCAGGGTATTGAGCATGCTGCCCACCAGCAGCGCGTCCTCGAAGTTGTAAATATCCTCCAGCAGCGGCAGGGCGGGACCCCATTTCTCCCGCTTCCAGACTTCCTTGTCCTGCTCATTGGAATGATACCAGACGTTCCATTCGTCAAAGCTCAGATTCAGCTTCTTTTTGCTGTGCTTTTTCCCGCCGACCGCATCGCAGATGGCGACCACGGAATGAATAAAATCATCCATGTCCATGCTGCGGGCCAGGAAACCGGGCGTATCCCCGGTCGGATTGCCGTAATACCGGTGGATCGAGACGTAGTCCACGTTTTCGTAGCATTCGTCCAGCATCGTGTATTCCCAGGAGCCGAAGGTGGGCATTTCGGCGGAGGAGCTGCCGCAGGCGACGGTTTCGATGGAGGGATCCACCCATTTCATCAGCTTGGAGGCTTCGTTGGCGGCGCGGCCGTATTCCCAGGCGGTCTTGCGGCAAATCTGCCAGGGGCCGTCCATCTCGTTCCCCAGGCACCAGAGCTTGATGCCGAAGGGATCCTTCGCGCCGTTTTTGATCCGCAGATCGCTCCAGGCGCTGCCGCCCGGATGGTTGGCGTATTCCACGATGCTGCGGGCGGCATCGGCGCCGCGGGTTCCCAGATTCACGGCGTACATGACTTCGCTGCCGGCCTTCCGGGCCCAGTCGGCAAATTCGTGGAGCCCGACCTCGTTGGTTTCCGTGGTAAACCAGGCCAGATCCAGCCGCTTCGGCCGATCGGCCACGGGGCCGACGGAATCCTCCCAGTTGAAGCCGGAAACGAAGTTGCCGCCCGGATAGCGGACGACGGGAATCCGCAGGCGGCGGACCAGGTCGATGACATCCTTCCGGAAGCCCTGCTCATCGGCGAGCGGGTGGCCCGGCTCGTAGATGCCGCCGTAGACCGCCCGGCCCAGATGCTCGATGAAGGAACCGTAAATCCGCCGGTCAATGGGCCCGATGGTGAAATCCCGATCCAGAATAAGCTTTGCCTTTTTCATGCTGATCCTCCTGAATGTGGCATTATTGATGGCGCGATGGCCATTTATACAGCGTGAGGGCTGACCCGCCGCGCGGCCATTAAAGATGAACGATCAGAATACTTCCGACGAGGTTGTATCATGTTTTTCCCTCCGGTGTCAATGACAATGGAAAAAAGATTGCGAAGACGGGCGGGAAGTGATAAAATTCCAGGTGCCGGATGCGGTAAACGGAAGAAGCGAACGGAGGAACCGAAAGATGAAAAAGCTGGAAGAATACGTCCTGACCATCCCTGATTTTCCGGAACCCGGAATCATGTTCCGCGATATCACATCCGTGATTCAGGATCCCGACGGGCTGAAGCTGGCCATTGACGGGCTGGTGGAAAAGGCGAAGGAAATCGATTTTGATCTGGTCATCGGGCCGGAAAGCCGGGGCTTTATTTTCGGCGTCCCGGTGGCCTATCTGATGGGAAAGGGCTTTATCCCGGTGCGCAAAAAAGGAAAGCTGCCCCGGAAGACCGTGAGCCGGAAATACGACCTGGAATACGGCCAGGCGGAGGTGGAAATCCACGAGGACGCCGTCAAGCCCGGGCAGCGGGTCATCATCGTCGACGATCTGATCGCCACGGGCGGCTCCGCGGAGGCGGCGGCCAAGCTGGTCGAGGATCTGGGCGGGAAGGTCGTCGGGATGCTCTTTGTCATGGAGCTGGCGGGGCTGAAGGGCCGGGAAAAGCTGAAGGATTACCCGGTCGAGAGCCTGATCGTCTATCCCGGGAAATAAGGGCCGCGCTTCAGGAGGACGCGCTGAGCGGAATGTTTCCTGACGCGCCTTCAGATCGGACTGCGGGCGGAAAGACGACCGCACAGAACGAAAACGCAAACAAAGCCTGCCGACAGATTGTTGACAGGCTCTTTTTACAGGAGGAACAGCAGATGGCCGGGGAAAACCAGCAGGCGGAGATGAATCCCTTCAGCCCGGAAAAGGCCTGGATGACCTATCAGGAAAACATGACGGAGGCGGAGCGCCTGCGGGCGGAAATCCGCGAGGGCCTGGAGCAGGGCGCGCCGGAGCGGGAGCTTTTGCTGAAGGCGGCGGAGGCCATCGGCCGGCTGACGGATAACACGATTCTGCGCAGCCTGATCCAGAAGGCCCTGGAAGCGAGGGACGCGGGATGAGGGCGGCGGGAAACAGGCGGCGGAGAATGGCCGCCAGGCCTCTGGCGATCGCCCTTCTGGCCCTCTGGACGATTCCCTGGCCGGCGGGAAACGGGGAAACCTCCGGGGAAGAGGAAGACTGGCTCCTGACGGAGGGATGGACTTCCGAGGCGGCGCTCTCCGACCCGGAGGAGGATCTTCTCGAATGGGAGGATCCGGAGGAAACCGTGCCCGGCGGCCAGGCGGAGGATCTCCCGGATGATGACGACCAGGCGGAGGATCTCCCGGGCGATGGCGGCGCGGCGGAAACGCCCGCTCCCGGGCCCACCGTCGCCCCGCCGGAGCGGATCATCCTTCTGAAAAGCGGCGCTTCCGGGGAAGAGGTTCGCATTCTGCAGGCGCGGCTGAAGGAGCTGGGCTATTATGACGGGGAGCCGGACGGGCAATACGGCCCGGGAACAAAGGCGGCCGTTCAGGCGTTTCAGAAGCGCAACGGGCTGAGCGTCGACGGGATGGCCGGACCCCAGACCCAGGACCGGCTTTATTCCGCCGGGGCGCTGGGAACGCCCCCGCCCCCGGAGGAACAGGACGTCATGGCCGGGGAATGGCCCCTGCTGGTCAATAAAGAACACCCCGTGGGAGAAGGGTTTCTCCCGGCGGGGCTGGTTCGGATGACGGATCTGTGCGATCCCGATCTTGTGAAAATCAAATATCCGGATACCCGGGCCGTCCGGCCGGCGGTGGAGGCGCTGATCACGATGCTGGAGGCGGCGAAGGCCGAAGGCGTGACCAAATGGCAGATCAGCGCCGCCTTCCGCAGCTACGAGGATCAGGAAGGAATGCTCGAGCACAGCATCCGCAGCCATATGAAGAAAAACGAGGGATGGAGCCGCAGCCGGGCCCGGCGGGCGGCCCTGCGGACCGTGGCGGAGCCGGGAGCCAGCGAGCATCATACGGGCCTGTGCTTCGACATCAACGTTCCCGGGGCCAGCAGCTTTTCCTCGACCAAACAGTGCAAATGGCTGCACGCCCACTGCTGGGAATACGGGTTCATCGTCCGGTATCAGAAGGGGAAGGAAGCCATTACCGGCTTCAGCCCGGAGGCGTGGCACATCCGCTATGTGGGAGCGGAGCACGCGCTCGTCATGCGGGACGAAAACCTGTGTCTGGAGGAGTATCTGGACAAATACGCTCAGCAATAACCCATCAGGCCCCGGACGGAGACGTCTCCGGCCAGGACGGGAAGAAGGGCGCCGTCCGGCGTCTCGACCATCAGCTCCCCTCCGGGGCCGATGGCGCGGGCGACGCCGGTCAGCTCCATGCCGCCGGAAACCCGGACGGGCCGGTTCAGGGTCAGACAAAGGGCGCTGACCCGGCGGATCAGGCTTTCCGGGCCCTTTTGCTCCAGATCCGAAAGGGAGGCGTCCAGGGCGGACAGATAGTCGGAGAGGAGGCGCTCCCGATCCGGCCGGACGCCCATTTCCGCCAGGCAGGAGGCCCGATCGCCCAGCTCCTCCGGATAGGAGCCGGGGAAGAGGTTCAGCCCGGAGCCGATGACGGCGAAGGAAAGGGCGCCCTTTTCCTGCCGACAGGCGGACAGAATGCCGCAGATTTTTTTCCCCCGGCAGACCACGTCATTGGGCCATTTGATGCCCGCCTCCGCAAGGCCGCTGCCCCGGACGGCCAGCGTCATGGCTTCCGCGGCGCAGAAGGACAGGAGCCCGGCCGCCTCCGGAGGGATCCGGGGACGAACCAGGACGCTGACATACAGGCCGCGGCCTTTCGGGGAAAACCACTGCCGGCCCAGCCGGCCGCGCCCCGCGGTCTGGCAGTCGGCGGCGCAGACGTAGCCGGCCGCCTCCCCCCGCTCTCCGGCCAGGGCCGCGTCCTCATTGGTGGAGC
Source organism: uncultured Clostridia bacterium (assembly GCA_946613955.1). The sequence continues at coordinate 7,927 of CAMOGC010000028.1, read as the reverse complement.
CGGTGACCTCCCGGCGGTCGATGCGCCATTGCATGTGTTTTCCTCCTCATCCATTTCGAAATCCAAACCGTGATCCATACTGAGATCGATATCAATACGCCGCCGCCCCCGGTCGAAGCACGGAGCCGCGGCCATCAGGGGGACAGAAACGGAGCCCCAAGTATACCCCATCTTGCGGATTTGTTCAAATCACGGTATAATTTGCGGGTATTTGCCGGGCAGAATCCCGGAATTATTGGAGGAACGCAGAATGTTCAATCCGGGCCGCATGATTCTTTCCCTTCAGCAGACGATCGGGAAGGCCATCGTCGGGAAGGAGGAGGCCATCGAATACGCGCTGATCGCGCTTTTGTGCAAGGGGCACGTGCTGATCGAGGACGTGCCCGGCGTCGGAAAAACCACGCTGGCCAGCGCCCTGGCCAGGTCCCTGGACTGCTCCTTCCGCCGGATTCAGTTTACGCCGGATCTGATGCCCTCGGACATTACCGGGTTTACCCTGGTGAATTTCAAAACCGGGGAGATGGAATACAAGGAAGGGGCGGTCATGAGCCAGATCATCCTGGCGGACGAAATCAACCGCACCAGCCCCAAAACCCAGTCGGCGCTGCTGGAGGTCATGGAGGAACACCAGGTCACCGTGGACGGGGTGACCCATCCGCTGCCCCAGCCCTTCATCGTGCTGGCGACCCAGAACCCCGGCGAATTCGTCGGCACCTACCCGCTGCCGGAGGCGCAGGTGGACCGGTTTTTCCTGCGGATTTCCATCGGGTATCCGACCGTCGAGCAGGAGATGGATGTGCTGGAGCGGTATTCCGGCGTCGTCCGGCCGATGGAGACCATTACCCCGGTCTGCACGGCCCAGGACATCCTCGCCATGCAGGAACAGGTGGCGACGATTTACTGCTCGCCGGAGGTCCGGTCCTATGTGGCCCATCTGGCGGCGGCCACCCGCGAAAACGAAGCCTTCCAGCTCGGCGCCTCGACCCGGGCGGCCATCGCCCTGATCCGCGGGGCCCAGGCCTGCGCCCTGCTGGACGACCGTGATTTCGTTTTGCCCGAGGATGTGCAGCATATGCTGCTTCCCGTCTTTGCCCATCGGATGGTGCTGTCCCCGGAAGCCCGGATGAAGGGCGTTCAGCCGGAGGACGTCCTCCTCCAGATCCTGCGGAATACGGCGGTGCCGGTCAGACTATGAGATGCCGGATTTTGCTGCCGACGGCGGCCGCGCTGACCTTTCTGCTTGCCGCGCTTTCCACGGGAAGCCCCCTGCTGCTGATGATGGCGATTCTGATCGCCCTTTTTCTGGCGGCGGGGTTTTTCAGCGTGCTCTGGGCGGCGAAAACCATGGCCTTCTCCGGCAGCCTCGACCAGAAAACCGTCAAGCGCGGGGAAGAGGTGCTCCTGCGGATGGAGGTCCGCCACCGGGGGCTGATTCCCATCGCGCCGGTGACGCTGGAGATTTCCTCCGCCCCCGGGCAGCCGGCCAGGGAACTGCGCCTGCGGGACCGGCCGGGGCGAAGGCAGGCGCTGTCCCTTCCTTTCCGGGCGGATCACGTGGGCCTTCTGTCTCCGGGGGTCCGGGCGTGGCGGATCGAGGATCTGATGGGCTTTTTCCGGTATCGCAGGGAAGTGGACACGGAACTGTTCCGGCTGCTGGTGCTGCCCGCGACCTTTGAGACCGAACCCCTGGTCATGGCGCCCGGCGATCCGGGAAGCGAATTCATGGCCCGGGCGATGGAGGATCTGAGCGAACCCTCGGACGTCCGGAGCTATCAGAACGGGGATCCGATGAAGAAAATCCACTGGAAGCTTTCCCTGCGGAAGGGGGAGCTGATGGTTCGGAAATTTGACGAGCCCATCCTGCAGGAGGCGCTGATCCTGATGGACTGCTCCCGCCCGCCCTCCTGGGGGCATCCGGAGGCGGAGGCGGATATCCGGGACGCGCTGCTGGAGACGGCCGCCTCCGTTTTCGCCGGCCAGGAGGGCAACGATCTGACGGTACATATGCCGCTGCTGGGCGCCCATCCGGTGGAGCTGGATAAAACGATGGGGATGCCCCTGGCGATGGAAAATCTGGCGCGGGTGGATTTCTCCGAGACGGACCGGTTTGAGCGGGTGCTGACGCTGGAAAGCCGGCGGCTGCGGAAGGTCGGGTGCCTGGTGGTCGTGTCCGCGCGGCTGAACAGCGCCATGGTCGACGTCATGACCCGGATGCGCTCCATGGGGCCCAATATCCGCCTGTATCTGATTACCTTCGCGCCGGAGGACAGCCGCGTGCTGCCCCTGATTTCCCGGCTGCAGCAGGCGGGCATCCAGGTGTCCTACGTGACGCCGGCGGGCGGGGCCCTCCGGCGGGAGGAAAGGAGGGATCCGCCACGGGAGAGCGTGTAAGGGAAAAGGCGCCGCGGCTGATCCTGACGATCCTGCTGGCGGCGGGTCTCCTGCTGCCCCTGCTGGGCGCGCTGGAGCTGTCCGCCGCGCCGGCGGGAACCTGCGTTTTGCTTGCGGCGGGACTCGCGGTGCTGCTGGAGGCCGTTGGATGGAACCGGAAAAGCGCCCTCATCGGCGGGGGGCTGCTGGGGATAATCGCCCTGGGATGGCTGTTTGGCCTGGGCGGCGCGGAAAAGGTGACGGACGTCATGCGCGCCTTTACGCTGAAGCTTTCCGGCGTGGAGGGGGCGCTGCCGCTGGTGGCCCGGGAAACGGCGCTGGGTCTGACGGTGATCCTTTCGGTGCTGAGCTTTCTGAGCACAAGAAAAAACGCGGGATGCCTGGGGGCCATGCTGATGGCGGTCAGCGCCCTGCTGATGATCTGGCTGGCGAACCGGCCGGACCTGCTTCCGGGGCTGCTTCCGGCCGTCACGGCGGCGGTGGTGCTGCTGCTGATGGACCGGCAGGAGGATCTTTCGCCCCTGCGCGCCCTGCCGACGGTGGCTTTGGTTACGGCGGCGGCCTGGCTGCTGACCCCCGCCGGGGGGCTGGTTTCCGAGCCGCTGAAGGAGCGGGCGGACAGCCTGCGCCAGGCCATTCTCGACCGGCTCTTTTTTACCGAGCCCCGGGATGTCTTTTCCCTGGCGACGGAGGGCTTTTACCCGGAGGGCTCCGCCCAGCTGGGCGGGCCCGTTTCCCCGACGGATCACCCGGTCATGCAGGTTTCCACGCCGAAGACCGTGTATCTGCGCGGCGTCACGATGAACAGCTATGACGGCCGGGCCTGGCGGAACACGCTGGGCGGCCGGCGCTATCTGTGGAACGGCACCGGCATGACGGCCCAGCGGCGGATTCTGTTTGACCAGGATCTGCCCTCGGCGGGGCTCTCCGCCTCCGCCACGGAGCCTATGGACGTGTCCGTCCGGATGCTGGAGGGCGGGACGTCCACGCTCTTTGTGCCCCAAAGGATCCGGGAGCTGCGGGCGGGGGGCGAAATGGTGCCCTATTTCTCCAATGCCTCGGAGCTTTATATTACCCGGAACCTGCAGCCGGGGGACACCTGGGCCGTATCCGCGCCGCTGTTTCAGGCGGGGGATCCGGGGCTGGGCGTCCTGGTGGACGCGGCGGCCGCCGCCGAGGATCCCCAGTGGGCGTCCGTTCTGGAAACCTATACGGCGCTGCCGCCGCACCTGGAGGAGCCGGTCTGGCAGATGGCGGCGGACGTGACGGCCAACCTGGAATCCCCCTATGACAAGGCCTTCGCCCTGCAGGGGTGGCTGAGCCGGAACTACCGCTATACCCTGGATGTGGCGGTTCAGCCCGCCAATCTGGATTTTGTGACCAATTTTCTGTTCAACACCCGGGAAGGATACTGCACCTACTTTGCCTCCGCGATGACGGTGCTTTGCCGGATGGCGGGGCTGCCCGCCCGGTACGTGGAAGGATACGTGGCCCGGCCGAACGCGGAGGGCGAAGCCCTGGTCACCGGCCTGGACGCCCACGCCTGGACCGAAGTCTACTTCAAAGGCTTCGGCTGGCTGACTTTTGACGCGACGCCCCGGCGGGAGGGAAACGGATCCTCTTCCGGCGGCGCGCCGGAACCCACGCCCTCTCCGGAACCCACGCCGACGCCGACGCCTGAGCCCCCGGAGGAGACGGAGGAACCTTCCCCGCCGCCGGAGGAGGAAACGCCCTCTCCAGAGCCGGAAAGCCCGCCGGAGAATCCGGAACCCCCGGAGCCGCCGGAGGAGCCGGAACCGCCCGAGACCCCGGAACCCCCGGAGACGCCGGAGGAGAAGGACGGAAGCGGCTTCCCGTGGCTGTGGCTGCTGCTCGCGCTGATCCCCGCGGGGATCGCGCTGCGCTGGTGGTGGACGGATCCCGGGCGAAGGGAGAAAAAGGCCGCCGACGAGGCCGCCCGGTTTGACCTGTGGATGGAGGAAGTCTCCGGGCGCCTGCGGGCGCGGGGCCTGGTCCGACAGAAAGGGGAAACCCCCATGTCCTTTACCCGCCGGCTGGACGCGGAAGGCCGGCTGCCGGTTTCCCTGTCCGCCCTGGGCGAATGCGTGTCCCTGATGCGCTACGGCAGGGCCGTTCCGCTGGTCACCGATACCGACGTGGCGAGAAAGGCGGCGGCCGGGCTGAAGAAGGACATGCCCTTCCCGGCCCGCCTGCGCTACGCCCTGGAAAGGCTGCTGCCGCGGGCATCCCGCCGGAGCGGCCGCCGGAAGCGGGCCGAATAAATCGAAAGTCCGTTTCTCCGGACGAGGGCCGGCGAAGCGGCGGCCCGACCCGCTGGCCGCGGGGGGAATCAAGCGGCAGGCAGCCTCTCGCCGGGCGTCGGAAGCGGGGGACGGGAAGACGATTTTCCGCTTGTCAAGAGGAAGGAAAAACCCTATAATGAAAATGTGCGCGCAGGCGGGGGATGCCCGCCGCGGAACTGAACGGGACATACGGAAAGGCGGGGGAAAATGAACGTCAGGGAAAACTATGAGCAGTGGCTGAAGGACTTTGCCAATGACGCGGAAACCGTGAAGGAACTGGAAGCGATCCGGAACGACGACAAGGAAATCGAGGATCGGTTTTATACGGAGCTGAGCTTCGGAACGGCGGGCATGCGCGGCGTGCTGGGCGCCGGAACGAACCGGATGAACAAATACAATGTGCGCCGGGCGACCAAGGGCCTGGCCGGCCATCTGAAGGAAAACCCCGAGGAGGCGAAGCGCGGCGTCGTCATCGCCTACGACAGCCGGATCTGCAGCGCCGAATTTGCGAAGGACGCGGCCCTGGTGCTGTGCGCCGAGGGCGTGCCGGCCTTCCTGTTTGACGCCCTGCGGCCGGTTCCGGTGCTGAGCTATGCCGTCCGCCATCTGCACGCCATCGCCGGTATCGTCGTGACCGCCAGCCATAACCCGCCCCAGTACAACGGATACAAGGTTTACGGCGAGGACGGCGCCCAGGTCGGCCCCGAGGCCGCCGAGGGCATTACCCGGGTCATCCGGGCGACGAAGTATACCGACTGCGTCCTGATGGACGAGGAAGAGGCGAAGAAAAAGGGCCTGCTGAAGATCATCGGAAACAAGGAAGTCGACGATGACTACATCGCCGAGGAAAAGACCCTGGTCATCCAGCCCGAGATGCTCAAGGCCATGGGCAGCCGGCTGTCCATCGTCTATACCCCCCTGCACGGCTCCGGCAACGTGCCGGTCCGCCGGATCCTGAAGGAGCTGGGGATCGAGAAACTGGCGGTGGTCACGGAGCAGGAAAAGCCCGACGGGCATTTCTCCACCCTGACCTGCGCCCCCAATCCGGAAAATCCGGAAGCCTTTACCCTGGCCTTCAAGCTGGCGGATAAGGTCGGCGCCACGGTCATTTTCGCCACCGACCCCGACTGCGACCGGCTGGGCGTCGCCGTCAAGGATGGGGAAGGCGAGTGGCACCTGATGACGGGGAACCAGATCGGCTGCGTGCTGCTGCATTACATCCTGTCGACCCGCAGCAAAAACGGCACCCTGCCGAAGAACGCGGCGGCCTGCAAGTCCATCGTGTCCACCTCCCTGGCCAACCGGATCTGCGAGCGGTACGGCGTGAAGATGTTTGAGGTGCTGACCGGATTCAAGTTTATCGGCGAAAAGATCCAGCAGTTCCAGGATTCCGGCGACTATACCTTCCAGTTCGGATTCGAGGAAAGCTACGGCTTCCTGAGCAGTACCTTCGTCCGCGACAAGGACGGGGTCAACGCCAGCCTGCTGGTGACGGAGGTGGCGGCGGCCTGCGAGGCGGAGGGAATCACCCTGTATGACCGGGTCATGCAGATCTTTGCCGAATACGGGTATTTCGCGGAGAAGGTAGTTTCGACCACGCTGCCCGGCATGGACGGGCTGACCCGGATGAAGGAGATCATGAAGGAGCTTCGCGAGAATCCCCCGAAGGAAATCGGCGGCATGAAGGTGACCGCCGTCCGGGATTACCTCAAGGGCGTCCGGACGGAGGGCGGCAAGAGCGAGCCCACGGGGCTGCCGGCTTCCGACGTGCTGTATTTCGAGCTGGAAAAAGGATGCTGGGTCTGTGTGCGTCCCAGCGGAACCGAGCCCAAGATCAAGCTCTATGTCAACACCAATGACAAGGACTGGGAGAAGGCCCTGGAGCTGAACGCCCAGCTGTGCGACGCCAGCCAGAAGATGATGGCGTAATACCTGTCCGGCCCGGGGGAGCGGGAACGCGATCCCGGGCCGGCCCCCGCGAGGGCCGCTTTCCCGGCGCCGGAGGCCAACCGTGCCGCCTCCGATGCCTGACCGGTCCGCCGCGGCATCAATCAATCGGAATCCGGAGGGATGCGCTGTGTTCGGCAAAATGATGAACCGGTATTACTACGGGAAAAGCGGCAAAGGGGATTTCAGGAAGGAGGATCTTCCGGAAAACCGGTGGCAGCTGTTCTGGGACGTTTTGCGGACCCGGTTCAGCGCCCTCTGCCGGCTGAATCTGATCTATATGCTGGTCTGGCTGCCGACGATCATCATCGCGGCCCGGTCCCTCATCGGATTCTATGTCACGCTGAACAACATGATGGCCGCCCGGGACGGGACGCTGCAGCAGCGCATCGAGGAGCAGGCGGGGACGGAGAACCCGGCCACCTATACCGAGGAGGATATCGAGCGCTTCAAAACCATGGACGTGGGGGAAATGGAAACCTCCCTGATTTTCACGACCCTGCTCTATCTGATCCCCTGTATCGCGATCACCGGGCCCTTTACGGCGGGCGTCAGCTATGTGACCCGGAACTGGGCGCGGGATGAGCACGCGTTCATCTGGAGCGATTTCAAGGACGCGGTGAAGGAAAACTGGAAACAGGGGCTGGTGGTGTCCCTGATTACCAGCGTCATTCCCCTGCTGGTCTATATGGGATGGCGGTTCTACGGCCAGATGGCGCGAACGCAGACCTTTATGATCGTTCCCCAGATCCTGGTCATGATGCTCGCGCTGGTCTGGGCGATCTGTGTGACGTACTTTTATCCGCTGATGGTGACCTATGAGCTGAAGCTGAAGGACGTGCTGCGCAACGGTCTTCTGCTGGGGGTGGCCCGGCTGCCCATGAGCATCGGAATCCGGCTGCTCCACTGCGTGCCCGTGATCCTCGGGGCGGTCATGTATCTGTTCTGGAACCCGCTCTACGCGGTGCTGATCATCGCGGGGTATTACATCCTGATCGGCTTTACGCTCAGCCGGTTTGTGACCGCCAGCTGGACCAACGCGGTGTTCGACCGGTATCTGAACAGCCGGATCGAAGGCGCCGAGGTGGGCCGGGGGCTCCGGAAGGAAACCGACGAAGAGGACGAGGAAGAGGAAACGCCCGGCGGAGAAAGCTGAGCCGGGCCAGGAAGGATCATGTATCAGGATTTTGCGGAGATTTATGACCGGCTGATGGACAACGTGGAATACGAAAGCTGGGCGGACTATTATGTTCGCCTGCTGTCCATTTATGGGGTTCGGGAAGGAA
>CAMOGC010000027.1 GCA_946613955.1 uncultured Clostridia bacterium | reverse complement strand
GTGCATTCGGTCTCCGCCCGCCGCGGGGATCGGGTTTCCCCTTCCGCACGGGCGCTTGTTGATCTCATACGGGCTCCGTCCGCGGCGAGGCATTGGGTTTCCCCTTCCGCACGGGCGCATTATCATCTCTTTTGCGTTCCGCGATTATCCTTTCCCCTGTCCGTAATAGGCGTTGGGGCCGTGCTTGCGCAGGAAATGTTTCTGTTTCACGTGCTCGGGCAGGCTTTCCCGGGGCTGGGTGGCGGGCAGCGCCTCCGTATGCCAGGCCATCATGGCCACTTCCTCCAGCACCACCGCGTTATGCACCGCCTCCGTCGGATCCTTCCCCCATGCAAAGGGACCATGATGCCGGGCCAGGGCGCAGGGCACGTGCATCGGGTTCAGCCCGTTATCCTCAAAATGGGCCGCGATGACCTTTCCGGTTTCCAGCTCGTAGGCCCGCTCCACTTCCTCCTCCGTCAGATCCCGGCAGCAGGGCACCGGCCCGTAAATATAATCCGCGTGGGTCGTGCCGTAGGCGGGAATGTCCCGGCCGCTCTGGGCCCAGATGGTCGCCCAGCGGGAATGAGTGTGCACCACGCCGCCGATCCCCGGAAACCGGCGGTACAGCTCCGCGTGGGTGGCCGTGTCCGTCGAGGGATTCAGGGCTCCCTCCACCTTCCGGCCCTCCAGATCCATGACCACCATGTCGGATGGCTGGAGCTTTTCGTAGGGCACGCCGCTGGGCTTGATGACAAAAAGCCCCTTCTCCCGATCGATGCCGGACACGTTGCCCCATGTAAAGGTCACAAGATGATAGGCGGGCAGCATCATGTTCGCTTCGTAAACCTTTTTCTTCAGTTCTTCCAGCATGCGTTTGTCCTCCTTCGTTCCGCCGTCCTTTTTCTTCCGGGCGGCGGAAAATCATTTTACCCGCCCTCCGGCGGTTTTTCCCCTTCTGGCGCTCCGTCTTTCTCTTTCCGTTTCCGCGCCGGCGCGGCTTTTCCCTTTCCGGCGGTCTTATTATCCCGGGCGCCGGTTTTCTTTTCTCCCCGCAGGGCAATCTCCCCGCCCTTCACCGTCAGACGGACCGGCGTCCCCAGCTTCACCCGGCCCTCCAGCAGGGCCTCGCTCAGGGTATCCTCGACCGTCCGCTGAATCAGGCGGCGCAGGGGCCGCGCGCCGAATTTCGGATCAAAGCCATCCTTCGCCAGCTTTTCCCGAACCGCCTTATCCCATGTCAGGCGGATTTCGCGCTCCTCCAGCCGCCTGGCCACCTGCCGGAGCATCAGATCCGTAATCTTCAGGATATCCTCCTCCGTCAGGGCGTGGAAGACGATCAGCTCGTCGACCCGGTTAATGAATTCCGGCCGGAAAAGCTCCTTAACCTCCTTCATTACCGCGTCCTTCATGGCCTCATAGTCCGCCAGGCTGCGGGGCCCGGCGGCGCCGAAGCCCATCGTCCGGTTTTCGGCGATCGCGTGCGCCCCGGCGTTGGAGGTCATGACGACGATGGTATTCTGGAAGGAAACCACCCGCCCGGTATTGTCCGTCAGCCGCCCGTCCTCCAGGATCTGGAGCAGGATATTGAAGACATCGGGATGCGCCTTTTCCACCTCGTCCAGCAGGACGACGCTGTAGGGCTTGCGCCGCACCGCCTCGGTCAGCTGGCCCCCTTCCTCGAAGCCCACGTAGCCGGGGGGCGAACCCACCAGCCTGCTGACCGTATGCTTTTCCATATATTCGCTCATGTCCAGCCGGATGACCGCGTCCTCGTCGCCGAACATGGCTTCCCCCAGCGCCCGGCACAGCTCGGTTTTTCCCACCCCCGTGGGCCCCAGGAAAATGAAGCTGCCGATGGGCCGTTTCGGATCCTTCAGCCCGGCTCTCGCCCGGCGGATGGCCCGGGCGACGGCGCTGATGGCCTCTTCCTGGCCGATCACCCGCTTGTGCAGGGTTTCCTCCAGCTTCATCAGCCGGTGGGCCTCCCGCTCGGTCATCTTGCTGACCGGGATCCCCGTCCAAAGGGACACCACCTGGGCGATATCCTCCCCGGTCACCACGTCCTTCGCGGTGGTCTGGCTCCGGTTCCATTCCGTCCGCTTCCGGTCGATCTCCGCCCGCAGGCTTTTTTCCTGATCTCGCAGGGAGGCCGCCTTCTCGAAATCCTGATGGGCGATGGCCTCGTTCTTTTCGACCGTGACCGCCTCCAGCCGCTTTTCCTGCTCCCGGACGTCCGGCGGGGTTGTGCAGGCCTGAATCCGGACCCGGCTGGCCGCCTCGTCCATCAGATCCACCGCCTTGTCCGGCAGATACCGGTCGGAAATGTAGCGGTCGCTGAGCTTCACGGCCGCCGCCAGGGCCTCGTCCGTAATGCGGACCTTGTGATGGGCCTCGTATTTATCCCTCAGGCCGCAGAGAATGCTCAGCGTTTCCTCCGCCGAGGGCTCGCCCACGGTCACCGGCTGGAACCGCCGCTCCAGGGCCGCGTCCTTCTCGATATGCTTCCGGTATTCGGAAAGGGTCGTGGCGCCGATGCACTGAATTTCCCCCCGGCTCAAAGCCGGCTTGAGAATGTTGGCCGCGTCCAGGCTGCCCTCGCTGGCGCCCGCCCCGATGATCGTATGCAGCTCATCCATGAACAGCAGCACGTTTCCGGCCTTGTGCAGCTCGTCCATCACGTTTTTGAGCCGCTCCTCGAATTCGCCCCGGTACTTCGTCCCGGCCACCAGGGAGCCCATGTCCAGGCTCAGCACCCGCTTCCCCGCGAGCATCTCCGGCACGTTGCCCTGAACGATCCGCTGGGCCAGCCCCTCGACCACGGCGCTTTTGCCGACGCCGGGCTCCCCGATCAGCACCGGGTTGTTCTTCGTCCGCCGGATCAGGATCTGGATAATCCGCTGGATTTCCGCGTCCCGCCCGATGACGGGATCCAGCTCGTTCTTTTCCGCCGCGGCGGTCAGATCCCGGCTGAACTGATCCAGCGCCGTTTTCTTTCCCTCTGGCGCGGCGCCCCGGCCGGCCTGGTTGAAAAAGGACGCTACGAAGGGCGGCATGCCCGTGTTCCGCCGGGGCGCCTCGCCTTCCCCGTCCTGCCGCATCTGGTTCAGAATCTGCTCCCGGGCGGCGGCAAAATCCACCCCCGCCCTGCGCATCAGGGCTCCGGCCACCCCATCGTCATTGCTCAGCAGCGCCAGCCAGAAATGCTCCACGGAAACGTAGCTCTGGCCGAGCCGATGGGATTCCAGGACGCTGGTTTCCAGCGTTTTTTTCGCCCGGGGGCTCAATTCGATCCGGGTTCCCTGGGGCGCAGGGGGCTCCTCTTCGATTTTCAGCTGTTCCCGGATTTCACTGATGGCCTGATCAAAGCTCATCCGCGCGGACACAGCCTCCGGCACCGCCGCGTCGTTTTTCAGCAGCGCCAGCAGCAGATGCTCCGTGCCGACGTAGGGCTGCTGCAGCTCCAGCGCCAGGCGCTGGGCCTGCTGGAGCATCTGCTGGGCCCGCTGGGTAAACCGGCCAAAGATCGGCATGGATACTTCCTTTCTGTCCTGATTCCGCGCTCCGGCCTGCAGGGCGCTGAGCACCGTGTTCAGCAGGCTCCGGACGTTTCCTTTCATCAGATCCGCGTTCATGCGGCTCATACAGTCGGCACAGAGATGGCGGACGGAGGTTTCGTTCCCCGTCATCACGGAAACCGTAAAATTCGCTTCATTCGTATGACATTCCTCGCACAGCACCGGAGCCTTCCCTCCTTTATTCCGGATTTTCCTGCGTCCCCAGGGCGAGAATCATGGATTTCAGAATCCGGGCCCGCAGCGCGCCCTTGATTTCCGGCGTCACCGGAATCGCCAGCGCCCGGCCTCCGACGGCCGCCTCCATCACGGCCGCCTCCTCGTCGGAAACGGCCTTGTTTTTTTTCAGATAGGCAATGATCCGAACCGCCTCATCCTCCGTCAGCGTTTCTCCGATCCGGTCCCGCACCAGCCAGGTCAGCTTCTGCTCCTCGCTGTCCGTAATCCGCAGGATCCGGATGTATCCGCCGCCGCCCCGGCGGCTTTCGGTCCGATAGCCCTGGGAAGGCGAAAACCGGGTCGCCAGCACGTAGTTGATCTGGCTGGGGGCGCAGCCGAAGTATTCCGCCAGTTCGTTCCGCTTCAGCTCCACCTCGGAGGAATCCTCCCCCAGCATCTCCTTGATAAAGCTCTCTATGGTATCGCTGATCCGCATCCAAACTCACCCTCTTTTGTCCGGTCGATCGACTGACTTTCTTTGACCTTATTATTCTATCATGCTTTTTCATTTCCCGCAAGGGTGAGATTCCGCCTTCCGTCCCAGATCGTCCCCGGATGAGGGCTTCCTTGGAATGAACGCGTTTCGCGCTGCGATGGATCCCATGGGGAGGTCCGCGGAGGGTTTACGGAAAAAGCGTTTCGATGACCGCGTGAAGGTGGGCGTCCTTCTGGTGTACATAATCGACGGAGGAGGGATGCCATTCGCCGTCGGTCCATTGGATTCTTCCCCGCCCGTCCGGCTGGAGCCCGTAATCCGTCCGCCGCTTTCCCGCCTCGGGAATGAGCACCGTGAGCCGGTCCCGAACCCGGTTTCCCAGAAAAACCGTGTACCGGCCGGTGGCCGGATCAACGCTGAAATGGTTGCCGGTAAAGCCCCCGATGCCGAAGGCGGCCGGGGACATATACGCCGGAATCTCCGAAAAATACTGATCCGGATGCTTCAGATAGCAAAGATATCCCAGATATTGGGTATAGGTTCCGTCGGGCTTCTGGCGCCCGGTTCGGTTTACGGCCAGGGCCGCCAGGGATTCCGGCCGGAGGATGCGCCCGGAGAGGAGCGCCTGGGCCAGCTTTTCCAGATCCGCCGCGGTGGAAAAAAGCCCCGCGTGGCCGCAAAGATCCCCGCCCCGTCCCTGGATGGCCGCCGCCTTCTGATCATGGGGCACGCCCCGCCGGGGATCCGTCCGGCAAATCCAGCGTTCCCCCTCGATCCGGTATTCCGGCCCGTAGAGCAGGCAGTCCCCAATCCGATCCTCCGGCACCTTCGCGAAGGTTTCCGTCAGGCCCGCGGGCTCAAGCACCCGCCGCCGGACGCACTCGAAGAACGGCTCGTCCGCGGCCGCCTCGATCACGTATTTCAGCACCATCGCCGGGATGTCGGAATACGCCCGGCCCTCCGGCGCCCCGAGGCAGGTCGTTTCCCAGAGGCACTGCCGGGCCTGATCCGGGGAGGGCATCCGGTCGATCCGCTCCGGGGTTTTCAACAGCACCTGGAAGGCCGCCAGCTGTTCCACGGTCACCGCCCCCAGATGGGAAAACCACGGCGCGTAGTCGGTTACCCGGCGGGAAAAATCCAGCTTTCCCTCTTCCCGCAGCCGCATCAGGCACAGGCCGGTAAAGATTTTTGTCACGCTGGCCAGGTCATACAGCGTCCTTTCGCCGATGTCCCGCCCCTCCCCGGCCGAGGCGGAAAGGAAGCCGCCCTCCGCCGTCCTCCGGCCGCAAACCACGGTCAGCCCGTCCATGATTTGCGTTTCCCGGGTAAAAAAGCGGATGGCCTCCAGCAGCTTTTCCTTCATTCCAGCCCGATCCGGGTGCAGGGCACCCGGCCCTCCGTCAGGTCCGACAGGCGGTGCCGGGCATGGCCGATGATCACGGTGGTGCCGCCCCGGGCGCATTCCAGCGCGTATTCCAGCTTGGCCCTCGCGCCGTTTGCGCCGGCCCGGCTGGCGCCGACGCAGCTCTCCTGCAGCTTTCGCACCTTGCTCTCCAGCTCCCCGATATCCTTCCCCGTCACGGAGCGAACCAGGGTGTCCGGATCCCCCGCCGTCCGATAAATGCCCTCGGTGGAGGTCATCAGCACCAGGGTCTTCGCCCTGACCAGGCTGGCGATGACCGCGGCGGTTTCGTCGTTATCCACGCACTCATGCACCTCACCCCCCTGCTGCCGCCGGGCCGCCAGTTCCATTTTCCGGTTTTCCTCGTCGGAGACCGGGTCGTTGTAGTTGACGATGGGAATCGTCTTCTGGCGGGCCGCCCGCTCCAGCAGCTGGCGGATATGCTCCCGCTTCTCCGGGTCGTTGAAATGGGTATGCTCCACCAGAATCTGGCGAACGCCGTATTCCGGCCGGATGAACTGGCGGTAATTCTGCATCAGGATGGCCTGACCCTGGCTGGAATAGTCCGTTTTATCCTGCTCCGGATCCCCGCAGAGCTCGCATCCGGTGCGCTTGATATAATCCAGCCGGCCGATCTCCGTCGCCCCGCTGGTCACCCAGATCATGCCGGGGCGCAGCTCCGCCCCCAGGCGGGACAGGATGTTGTAATTGATGTCCCGATCCTCCTGCCGGATCAGGGCCATGGATCCGATTTTACCCACCAGTTCAAAGGTATAGCTCACTTTTCTTCCCCTCGATTTCTTTTTCTGCCTTCCCGCCATCCGCCTTCTCCGTGGGCGGTCTTTATCCCGGTCGATCGCTTCCGCGGCCACGATCCCGCTCCATCCGGCTTCTCCGCGGGCGGTCCTTGTCCCGGCTGACCGCCTCCGCCGTCGCGGCCTCGCCTCGCCCGGCTTTTGGTCCGCATTTGAGCCGGCCGCCGCCCTTATCAGCTGTTTCTTTCCCGGATCAGGCGCGTCAGCGCCGCCAGGCTTTCCTCGAAGCCCCGGTCATTCCGGATGATCACATCCGCCGCCGCCCGATACACCGGATCCCGCTCCTCGTAAAGAGCCCGCAGCTTCTCTCCGCCGTCCTCCCCCTGCAGCAGGGGGCGGTCCTCCGTCCGGATATCCTCCAGGATGTTTTCCAGCGGCCTGTCCAGCAGCACGATCAAGCCCCAGTTCCGCATGATTTTCCGGTTCGCGGGGTTCATAACCGCGCCGCCCCCGGTGGCGATGACGCCGGGCCGGCAGCGGGTCATCCAGACCAGGGCGCCCGTTTCCGCCCGACGGAATCCTGCCTCCCCATATTCGGCGAAAAGCTCCGGAATCGTTTTCCCGGCCGCTTTCCCGATCCATTCGTCCAGGTCCGTAAAGGACGCGCCGACCTCCCTGGCGGCCCGCCGGCCCAGGGAGGTCTTTCCGCATCCCGGCATTCCAATCAGAAAAACATGCCTGTCCATCATCCGCCATTCCCTCCTTTGGCCGGGGACGCTCCCCGCTCCAGCGTAAAGCGGAAGGCCGCCCCCTCGTCCGTATCCATCAGCCGGATTTCCCTGCCGTGCATTTCCAGAATCCGCTGGCAGATGCTCAGCCCCAGACCCGTCCCCTTGCCGGCGGTATGGGCCCGGTCCGCGGTAAAGAACCGGTCAAAAATCTTTCCCCGGTCCTCCGGGGGAACGCCGCATCCGTTGTCCCGGACGGTAACGGCGATGCCTTCTGCGGCCGACTCCGTCGTCAGGGTGATCCGGCCGCCCTCGCCGGTAAACTTGATCGCGTTGTCCAGCAGATTGATTACCACCTGCTCAATGCGCTCGCTGTCCGCCCGAACCGGGCAGGGATCCAGCCGGAAGTCGCAGACGGTTTCGATCTTCTTTTCCTCCAGATCGCCGATCCGGCGGATAATCGCCCGGCGCAGCATCTCGTTGATGTCGAAATCCGCCTTCTTCAGCGTCGCGTCCTTCCGCTCCAGCCGGCTCAGCGCCAGCAGATCCTCCACCAGCTTGCCCAGCCGGCTGCTTTCCTCCGCCACCAGCCGCAGATACTTCGGGTGCTCCTCCGGAGGAATGACGCCGTCCGCCATGCCCTCGGCGAAGCCGCGGATGCTGGTGATGGGGCTGCGCAGCTCATGGCTGACGTTGGCGACGAATTCCCTTCGGCTTTCCTCCAGCTCCGCCAGCTTGCCGCTCATGGCGTTAAAGGTTTCCGACAGCTGGCGCAGCTCCCGGTCCCCCCGGGAGGCATCCACCCGGCGGCTGAAATCCCCTTCTGCCAGACCCTCCGCCGCCGCCGTCAGGTCGGACAGGGGCCGCATGATCCCCCGCACAATCAGCCCCACGGCCACCGTGCTCAGCACCAGGATCACCAGCGCCGCCACGGCCACCCGGCCCATCAGATCCTCCATCCCGCTCTCGATCCGCTGGGCCTTCGTCTGGATAACGACCGCCCCGGTCACCACCCCATACTGCTGGAAGGGCACCCCGACGGTAAAGGTGGGATCGCTGCCCACCATGCTCTGTACCCGGATTTTGTCCCCCGCCAGCACCCGCTGCAGCGCTGAGGTGATTTCCTCCCCGCTGAGGCTGGCGACGAAATCAGGATCCTCGCTGTAGGCGGTTTCCAGGTTGTCCATCACCCGGCCCCACCGGTCCACCACGGCGATGTAGGCGCCGAATTCCTCATAGACCTGCTGGGCCGCCCGGTTCAGATACCTGCGGGAATCGCTGTATCCAAAGCTGGAAAGGGTGCTCTGGTCCGCCGCGAAATAGGCGATATCCTCCGCCCGGCCCACCAGGTCGTCCAGCCGGGCCGAGATCCGCTGGGACCGCAGGCTGAAATAGCTCATGGCGCTCAGCGCCGCGGTCAGAACCACGATCACGCTCAGCACCACCGCCATGATCCGCGCAAACAGGCTGTTCACTCCGCTCCCCCTAATTCAGCTGAAACTGGTATCCGACGCCGCGCACCGTGTGGATCGACCAGCCGTATTTTTCGCTCCCCGGCAGCTTTTCCCGCACCCGCTTGATGTGCACGTCGACAGTACGGCTGTCCCCGTAAAAATCGAAGCCCCAGACCTGCTTAAGCAGCTGCTCCCGGGTAAACACCTGATTCGGCGAGCTGGCCAGAAAATACAGCACCTCCAGCTCCTTCGGCGGCATCTCCACCCGCCGTCCCTCGTAATAGACGGCGTACTGGCTGATGCTGACCGTCAGCCCCGGGAAGGTCAGATCCGTCTTCTTGTCCTCCTCCCCGCCGCCGGCGCGCCGGAGCACCGCCTTGACCCGGGCCACCAGCTCCTTGGCGTCGAAGGGCTTGGTCATATAGTCGTCCGCCCCCAGCTCCAGGCCCAGCACCTTGTCGAAGGTTTCGTCCCGGGCGGTCAGCATGATGACGGGAATGGCGCCGCTGCGGCGCACCGCCCGCAGCACCTGGTATCCGTCCAGGCCGGGCAGCATGACGTCCAGCAGAATCAGATCCGGCGGCAGGCGGCGGAATTCGTTGACCGCGTCGTCCCCCCGGGCGGCGGTGCGGACCTCGAAGCCTTCCTTTTCCAGATACAGCTGCACCAGCCGGGAGATGTTCGGATCATCGTCCACCACCAGAATATAGGGTTTCTCTTTCATCGTTTCTGTCCTTCCGTTTTCCGCGGCCGCGCGCCGATTCCCTTTTCCGGGCGCTCTGGCCCGTTCTCCTCGGCCTCTTTCTCTGTCCCGGAAACCGGCCTGCGGCTCCTCTTTCAGGGAAATCGGCGCGGCGCCGGCTGATCCCCGCGTCCAAAGAGATGTCTCGGCCCCTATTTCAGGGTCACCACCGTCACGCCGTCCTCGCCCTCGCCGTACATGCCCGGGCGGATGCTCTTAACCATTTTGTTCCGCCGCAGCTCCTGCCGCAGCCCGGCCCGCAGCACCCCCGTTCCCTTGCCGTGGATGATGCTGACCTCGTGCATTCCGGCCATCACGGCCTCGTCCAGATAGCGCTCCACGACGCTTTCGGCCTCTTCCAGGTTCATGCCCCGGACATCGCATTCCATGCGCACGGTGCGGGTCAGGACGTCGGTCTTCGCCGAAACGACGGTCTTTTCCTTTGGCGCCGGGGCTGAAATCAGGCGCAGATCCTTCAGCTTCGCCTTGAATTTCATGCTGCCGGAGGCCAGCTCGACCTCGCCCCGCGCGGAGGGAACGGACAGCACGCTGGCCTCGGTGCCCAGCGTCGCCACCAGCACCCGGTCGCCGGGCTTCACGGTTTTCGGCGGCTCCCCTGCCGGAGCCTCCGCCGGACCCGCCGTCTCGGTCACCCCGTCCAGATCCTGATCCAGCCGCTTCCGCAGGGCGTTGACGTCCGCCGCGGAGCCGGCCTCCTTCTTCATCCGCTTCAGGTCGCTGATGATGGCCTCGCTCTCCCGCTTCGCCTCCTGCAGGATGCGGCGGGCTTCGTCCTTCGCCTTCCGGACGGATTGCTCCCGCTTCTCCTCCATCTCCCGGCGCAGCCTCTCCGCCTCGTCCCGCAGGCGGATCGTCTCCCGGCTGGCCTCCTGGGCGATCTGGCGCTCCCGCTCGGCGATCTGCCGATGGTATTCCGCGTTGGCGATGACGTCCTCAAACCGGACCTCGTCGGTGCTCAGCAGCTTTTTGGCCCCCTCGATCAGGTTCTCCGGCAGCCCCAGCCGCCGGCTGATCTCGAAGGCGTTGCTCTTCCCGGGAACGCCGATGCTGAGCCGATAGGTGGGCCGCAGCGTTTCCACGTCGAACTCGACGCTGGCGTTTTCAACCCCTTCCGTCGTCAGGGCGAAAACCTTCAGCTCGCTGTAGTGGGTGGTGGCCACCGTCCGAACCCGGATATGCAGCAGCCGGGTCAGAATGCTCTGGGCCAGGGCCGCGCCCTCCGTCGGATCCGTTCCGGCACCGAGCTCGTCAAAAAGCACCAGATCCCGCGGGGTTACCTCCCGCATGATCTGAACAATGTTGGTCATATGCCCGCTGAAGGTGCTCAGGCTCTGCTCAATGCTCTGCTCATCGCCGATATCCGCCCAGACCTGTTCGAAAACCGCCAGCTCCGTTCCCAGCTCCGCCGGCACCTGCAGCCCCGCCTGGGCCATCAGGGTCAGAAGGCCCACGGTTTTCAACGTCACGGTTTTGCCGCCGGTATTCGGTCCGGTGACCACCAGGGTGTTGAACCCGACGGGCTTATCCTCCGTCTGTTCCCCCGGCTTCTTTCCCGTCTTCTCCTCTGCCTTTTCTCCGGTCTGTCCCGGCCGGCCGCCGTTTTTTTCCCGGGGCGGATAGCCGAGGAAGATGTCGCTGGGCACCACCTTCTCCGGATCGATCAGCGGATGCCGCCCCCGGACGATCTGCAGAAAGCCCTGGTCATTCATCTTCGGCTGCACGCAGCGCAGTCTCCGGCTCAGCAGCCCCTTGGCAAAGATAAAATCCAGCTCTCCCAGCAGCTCCACCGTCTCCCGCAGGGAGGACGCGTAGGGCGCCACCTCCGCGCTCAGCGCCGCCAGAATCCGCTCGATTTCCCGGGCTTCCTTGATTTCCCATTCCCGGATCTCGTTTCCCATCTCGACCGCCGCCATGGGCTCGATAAACAGCGTCGCGCCCGAGGCGCTCTGGTCATGCACCAGCCCCGGCACCTGCGCGCGGTATTCCGCCCGGACGGGGATCACATACCGGTTGCCCCGGACGGTAATGATCGCCTCCTGCAGGTATTTCTGCATCGCGGAAGAGCGGATCATCTGGTTCAGCCGCTCCTTGATCCTCTCCTGGGCGCCCCGCAGATGCCGCCGGATGTTCATCAGCTCCGAGGAGGCCCTGTCGGCGATCTCGTCCTCGCTGAGGATTGCGTCGGTAATGTCCCGCTCCACGTTGCGGGCCTCCGTCAGCCCCTCCGCCTTCGCCCGCAGGATGGGCGTGTTTTCCCGATCGGTGATCAGCGCGTCCCGGGCGGCCCGGCTGGCCCGCAGAAGCCCCGCCACGCTCAGCAGCATCCCCGCCGAAAGCGTCCCGCCCTTTTCGCAGACCAGCAGCGCCGGCCGCGCGTCGGGAAACTCCGTCAGGGGATGCCCGCCGGTATACTGCAAAAGGATGGCCGCCTCCTCGGTTTCCCGCTGGGCTTCCTCCGCCTCCCGCAGGGTATCATAGGGAACCAGGGCCCGGCAGTTTTCCGCCCCGATGGGCGTCATGGCCCCTTCCGCCAGCATTTCCCGGATCCGGCTGAATTCCAGTACCCGGATGGTTCTTTCCGTAATCATCTTTTCTTATTCCACGCCCCGGGCCCAGTGGCCCCGGGTGGTTTTCCCTTCCGTCCGCCGCCCCTCGCGCAGGCACCGGACGATTTCTTCCGTTTCCGCCGGGCTCTCCCCGGTCAGCTCAATCATTTTGAAGGGGATCCCCGGCTGATCCAGCCAGTCGGTCGGCCGGTCGTTCATCAGGCGAACCCGGCAGCCTTCCGGCAGCCGCTGCCGCAATAGCGGAAAGCGATGGCCCAGCTCGTCCTCCAGCGCCTTTCCCTTCAGGCTCCGATCATCCTCCCCGTCGCACATCCGGCACAGGGCGTGGCCCTCCTTGAGCCCCATCGCCGTCCGCGCCGGGCAGTGGGTCAGGATCATCAGGGCCGTCCGCCCGTAAACCGCCGTCACAATGGGCGGGCGACCCCGGGTCAGGGTTTTCAGTTCCGCCCCGGTCAGCTCCGGGCTGGCCACAACAAACCGGCATCCGGCCTCCAGCAGGCTCCGCGCCGCCTCCCGGTTCATGACCGGGATTCCGGGCCCCGCCGCCACGGGCACCGGCCACGTCGCGCCCATCTGGCCCACGCTGCCCAGCATCACGCCGCCCAGCCGGCTCCGGAACCGCTCTGTCATTTCCCGGATCATCTCCAGCGTCTCATCCCCGCAGACCTCCGGCAGCCGCAGCCAGTCCCCCGGCTTCATCTCGGCCAGCGTCTTTTCCAGCGCCTCCCGCCGGAAATCCTCGGGATACCGGATGATCAAAAGACCCGCACTCCGGGCCGCTTCCGCCTGCTCCGCCGTCCGTGCGACAGCCATCTGGGGCAAATCCCCCGCCGGCGCGGACGAGGACGCCCCGCATGCCTCTGCTTTGCCCTCCCCGGGCGCTGTCTCCGCCGTCCCCGGGTAAGCGAAGG
>CAMOGC010000026.1 GCA_946613955.1 uncultured Clostridia bacterium | reverse complement strand
GATCAATATCGTAGGCGGGCGCGTCGAAATGAAGGTCGTCAAGCGTTTCGACTGAATTCCAGTCCGGGGAATGCAAGACAGGGGCAATCAAGACAGGGGGACGGTTCTACTGTCTGTATCCAGACAGTAGAACCGTCCCCCTGTCTTCGACGTCTTCGACGTCCCCCTGTCTTGCGAACCGTCCCCCTGTCTTCGCTGCCCTGTCTTCCAGTAGAACCGTCCCCCTGTCTGCGATCTTGCATCCGTCCCGCCCATGGCTTATAATGATCCCCGGAGACCGGAAGGCCTCCGGTCTGAGGGAAAAAGAAGGGGGCCGATCGAATGAAAAGGACGCTTGCGCTGCTGGCCGCGCTGATGCTGCTGCTTTGTTCCGCCGGGGCGGAGATCTCCCTGCCCGGATACGACAAGGAGGCCGGCTACACCTATGTGACCCTGGGCTCCTATCCCCAGTGGATCGACGGCGGGGATCCAAAGGAAATGGCCTGGAAATGGTCCAGGGAAAACATGTGGGCCACGCATCTGACCAAGAACGACGTGCCCTTCTCCCCGATCCTGTGGCGGGTGCTCTACAGCGATGAAGCGGACGCGTGTCTCCTGAGCGAATATGTGCTGTTCGCCATGCCCATGCACTGGCAGGGCAAGGGCAAGCAGGCGGAATACAAAAAGATCGGCGCCGGCTTTGTCGGAACCGATCTGTGCACCTATCTGAACGGGGAGTTCCTCTCCGATGCCTTTACGGAGGAGCAGGCGGCCCTCCTGATCCCGGAGGAAAGCGGCATCCGCGTTTCCCTGGCGACGACGGCGGAGCTGAAAAACAAGGCCTACGGCATGGGAACCAACGCCGCCCGCAAGGGATGGGCGACGGAATACGCCATCCGGGTGACCCGGGTTTTCGTTTACCGGACGGCCGTGGGCATGCATACGCCCTACTGGCTGCGGGACCAGGCCAGCAACCAGAAGGATCATACCCGCTGCATCAAGCAGACCGGCGAAATCGGCCATATCAACTGCATTACCGAAAACGAGGGCGCCCGCCCGCTGGTGCATCTGTCCCTGAAGGACTGCGCCATCGAAAGCGGCTCCGGCACCTTTGAGGATCCCTACGTCATCATCCCCGGAAAGGCCGAATAAATATGGTTTCCCCTTCAGCTCAGGGTCGGAGAAATCACCAGCAGCGCGACGGCCGCCAGCATGACGCCCACCAGCGCCCAGCGAACAATCTTTCCGGCCATTTTCTCCGCCTCCTTACTGCAGGAAGCCGCGGATGATCATCTCCTCCGCTTCCTTTTCCGTCAATCCCATCGTCATCAGCTTCATCAGCTGCTCCCCGGCGATCTTGCCGATGGCGGCCTCGTGGATCAGGGCCGCGTCCACGTTGGTGGCCCTGAGCTGGGGCGTGGCCACGATGACGCCCTTGTCCATGATAATGGAATCGCACTCCGCGTGCCCGGTGCAGGCGGCGTTGCCATCGATGCCGATTTTCACCTGCTGGACGCTGTTTCCCTTGGCGACACCCCGGCTGATCAGATCGCAGTGGGAGCCATCCCCGTTGAGCTGAACCTCGATTTCCGCCTGGGCGTTCTGCTCCCCTTCCGTCAGGATTTTATCGTGCAGAATCAGGGAGGCGTTAACCCCGGCCGTGGCTTTGGTGACCCGCAGGGTATCGTCGATGCCGCCGATCTGGGAGGTTTCCATTTCCATCACGGCGCCCTCCGCCAGCTCCACCACCGTCGTCGGGTTCATCAGCCGCTTGCCGCGGCCGGTCCCCTCTCCGTAATGCTTTTCGATATAGCGCACATGGCTGCCGGGGCCGACAAAAAAGCTGTGGATCCCGTCATGCTGGGAGTCCTCCCCGCCGCAGTTGCTGATGCCGCATCCCGCGACGATCGTAACGTCGCAGTCCTCGCCGATGAAAAAATCGTTATAGACCAGCTCCTTCAGCCCCGTTTCGCTGATGATCACGGGGATATGGACGCTCTGGTTCTTCGTCCCGGGCTTGATATGAATGTCGATGCCGGGCTTGTCGGCCTTCGGCGTTATTTCGATGGAAGCGGTGCTGTTGCGGGCGGCGCTGGCCCCGTTGGCCCGGATGTTATAGGCCCCGACAGGCAGCGCGTCCAGCGCGGCCACTTCCTTCAGCAGCTTTTTCTGAATCTCGTCCATTGCTTTCCTCTGCTTTCGTCTGCTTTTCTCTGCTTTTTCTTCACTGTTCGCCCACCTGCGTCCTGGCGCCGCAGACCGCCGGCGCCGCGTCCGAGGGAGCGGCCGCCGCGCCTTTTCAGACCGTCGCCTTTTCGCCCACCTGGGCCATTGCGCTGCATACCGCCGGCGCCGCGTCCAGATGCAGATCCCGCATGATCTTTTTCCCCTCGCCGTAGGCCTCCACGACTCCGTCCCGGAGATAGACGATCTTGTCCGCGATGCTCAGGATCCGCTCCTGATGGCTGATAATCATGATATTTCCGCGGTTATGGCTGTAGAGCCGCTCGAAAACCTGAATCAGGCTCTGGAAGCTCCACAGGTCGATGCCCGCCTCCGGCTCGTCGAACAGCGTCAGCTTGGTTCCCCTCGCGGCGGCCAGGGCGATCTCGATGCGCTTCATCTCCCCGCCGGAGAGCGTGTCGTTCAGCTCCCGGTCGATGTAGTCCCGGGCGCACAGGCCCACCTGGCTCAGAATATCGCAGGCGTGGGCAAACTGGGTTTTGCGGTCCTTTTCGTCCCGCCCCGTCAGCTCCAGCAGATCCCGCACCTTCAGCCCCTTAAACCGCACCGGCTGCTGAAAGGCGAAGCTGATGCCCCGGCGGGCCCGCTCGTCGATGGGCAGATGGGTGATTTCCTCCCCGTCCAGCCAGATCCGGCCGGAGGAAGGCTGAATCAGCCCCATGATGACCTTCAGCAGCGTCGACTTCCCGCTGCCGTTGGGCCCGGTAATCGCCAGAAAGCGGTCGTCCGTTTCCAGGTTTACATTCTTGAGAATCTCCTTCCCCTCGGCGGAGAAGGAAATGCCTTCCAATTTCAGCAAAACGCGTTCCTCCCTTTCCTGTTCCCTCCGGATCCCCCGAAGGGACGCAAAGGATATTATAGCATATCCCGGAGCGATAAACCAGTCCCCGCCCCGCGGTTTGATTCTTCACCGCTTCCGCCCTTTGCCTCCCTGCCGATCCCTGCCCCGGCGCCCACACCATCGCCCGCCTCCGCCCGGCCTTTCGATTCTTGACCCGTCAGGGGTTTTATGGTATGCTGACCCCATCCTCGCGGAGAGAAGCGCCCGGTTTGGGGCGGAAGGCGGATGAGTTTTCCATGAAAAAAATACTCGCGGCATGGCTGGCCATGATGATGCTCGCCGGTTCGGCGCTGGCGGCGGACATTTCCGAGGTTCGCGGCTTCTATAATCCCGACAACCTGACGGGCAAGGCGCGTTACTACGCCAGATACATGCCCTACCAGAAGATCATTCTGGGCTCCTATCCCTATGAGCAGGACGGGGGGCGCAAGCCCGTCGTCTGGTGGATCATCCACGTGTCCGAGGATAAGCACGCCCTGATGATCTCCGAGGACATCCTGGATGTGCACCAGATTATCGAATGCGAATCCGAGGCCCAGAGCAACGCCCGGCGTTTCCGGCGGATCAAGGCCTTCAACGAAAGCGATCTGTATACCTGGATGAACGGCGAGATGCTGGACGATCTGTGCAGCGAGCAGGATTTCCGCGCCGCCCTGGTGGAAACCGAAAACGGCTACTGCTTCCCCCTGACGACGGAGCAGTGGCGGAACCATGAATACGGCTTCCCGGACGACAACAAGGGCACCGTGGAGGATCATCCGCCGCAGCTGCTTTCCTACATCCGGGAAGCCGCCCCCACGGAGTACTGCAAGGCCCATAAGCTCTATACGACCTGGAAGCAGAACCCCCGCATCAACATTTCCCACGGCCATTCGCCCTACTGGACCGCGACCCTCCGGAATTACAAGGACTGGGAGCACTGCTACAAGGTGCAGATCGTGGGATACGACGGGCATCTGTCCTGGGGCGTCTATACCCGGATCAATATCGGCGTCCGCCCCTCCCTGCTGGTGGATCTGAACAAAATCAACCTGGTCGGGGGCGACGGCTCCTCCGAGCATCCCTGGGAGGTCACCCTGAAACCGTGACAATCTCATCAGCGTCCCCGCCCCGGAAGCCATTCTCTTCCGGGGCTTTCCATATGCCCTTCCGGCTCCGCGGCCGGGATCTCGGCCTGCCGGTATTTCCCGCGCTCCCTCCGGCTCGCGGCCGGGCGTTATCCGGAGCGTCTTCGCCCTCTTTTCCCCCGAAAAACCATTTTGTGTCAAAAAAAGACCGTTCCCCTCCAAAGGAGAACGGTCTTCCCATGTCTCTTTCCGGGCGTCCCGTCCGGCCCCGCGGCCTTTCGGTTACTCGCTCTTCACCCTGTCCCAGAGCCCCTCGTAGATCCGCAGCATCGTGCTGTCCAGATCGTTGAAACACTCCAGCCGGGCGATTTCCTCCTCCGTGGGATTGAGGATATACAGGCTGGCGTACTCCTCGCCCATCTCCTCCACCGCCTTTTCGTTGGACGTAATATAGCCGATGGCTTCCGTGTTCATGATCGCCACATCCGGCCGGCACATGAAATCGATAAACCGGTAGGCGTTTTCCAGGTTCTTGGCGTCCTTGGGGATGACCATGCAGTCGGTCCAGATGTTGGAGCCCTCGTCCGGGATCACGTATTTCAGATCCGGCCGCTTCTCCACCGCGTACTGCGCGTCGCCGGAATAAACGACGGCCATCGCCGCCTCGCCGGCCACCATCTTGTCCTTGAAGTCGTCCAGGCCGTAGGATTTCACCATGCCGCTGGTCTTCATCTTCAGCAGCAGATCCCCGGCTTCCTTCAGCTCCCTGGGGTCTGTGGAGTTCATGGAATAGCCGCGGTATTTCAGGGCGATGCCCATGGCGTCCCGCAGCGAGTCCATCATCAGCACCTGGCCGCGGTACTTTTCGTTCCACAGCACGCCCCAGGTATGCACATCCGCCTCGTCCACCTTGGCCGGATCATACAGGATGCCCAGGGTGCCGCCCATGTAGGGAACGGAATGGGCGTTGTTCGGATCGTAGGACGGATTCTTGACGGAGGCCTTCAGATACTGGAAATTGGGGATCTGGCTGTAGTCCAGCTCGACCAGCAGGCCCTTGCCCGTCATCCGCTGGACCAGGTAATCCGACGGGAAAATCACGTCGAAGGAGCCCGGGCTGTTTTCCACCTTGGACATCATATCCTCGTTGGTGGTAAAGCGCATATAATTCACGGTGATCCCCGTTTCCTTCTGGAACAGGTCGATCGCGTCCTGGGAAATATACTCCTCCCAGTTGAACACGTTGACCACGTTCTCCGCCATCGCCAGGCAGGGCAGCAGCAGCGCGCACATCAGGCACAGGCAAACCAGCTTTTTCATCTCACAATCCCTCCTCTATAACCGATTCAATATCCTGATCGGATCCGAAAATCCGTTCAGCTCCGCGTCAGTCCTCCGCCTCCTTCGTCCGGCGGTTCACGATCAGCAGCAGTCCCAGCATGATCAGGAACATCAGCGTGCTCAGCGCGCTGTATTCCGGGCTCACCTTGATCCGTGTCGCCGAGTTGATCAGCGTGGACAGGTTCTGGATCATGGGGCTGGTCGTAAAATAGGAAACCGTAAAGTCGTCCAGGGACAGGGTAAAGGCCAGCAGCGCGCCGGTGGCGATTCCCTGCCGGCATTCGGGAATAATGACGTGGGTCAGGGCGTAGCCCGGCGTCGCCCCCAGATCCAGCGCCGCCTCGTAGGTGTTCTGGTCCATCTGCTTCAGCTTCGGCAGCACCGACAGGATCACGTAAGGCAGGTCGAAGGTAATATGGGCCAGCACCATCGTCCAGTATCCCCTGGCCACGTTCATAAAGATGTAGAGCAGCATCAGGGAAACGCCCATCACGATGTCCGGCATGGTGTTGGGCAGGTTGGTCAGGGTCATCATGAAGGCCTGGGGCCGCTTCCGCATGGAATGGATGCCGATGGCGGCCAGCGTCCCGACGACGGTGGAGACGATGGTCGCCACCACCGCCACCGAAACCGTGACCCACAGGGCGTCCCGGATGGCCTTGTTGGACAGCAGATCCACATACCAGTGGAAGGAGAAGCCCTCCCATTTCGCCCGGCTTTCCCCCGCGTTGAAGGACAGCACCATCAGCACGACCACCGGCGCGTAGAGGAAAAGCAGCATCAGCGCGATATAAAACCGCTTAAAGAAACCCGCGATTTTCAAATCAGGCCGCCTCCTTCCCCCTGGGGATCCGCTTTGCGCAGGATGGAAAGGGATATCAGGATCAGGATCATCATGATCAGGGACAGGGCCGATCCGATATTGACGGAATTGGGCACCCCGGAGTTCATGAACTTCTCCTCAATGACGTTGCCGAACATCATGAACTTGCTGCCGCCCAGCTTCTGGGGAATGATGAAGGTCGTGACCGAGGGCATGAACACCATCGTAATCCCGGAGATAACCCCCGGCAGGGACACGGGCATCGTCACCTTATAGAGCGTCTGCCAGCTGTTGCAGCCAAGATCCGCAGCCGCCTCCCCCAGCTTGGGATCCATCTTGTTCAGGGAGGTATAGATGGGGAAAATCATAAAGGGGACGAAGTTATACACCATGCCCAGGAGGATCGCGCCCCGGGTGGCGATCATCTTCGCCGGGGGAAGGCCGACGGACTGCAGCACCGTGTTGATGACCCCCGTGTCCTCCAGCAGCGCCTGCCAGGCGATCGTCCGGAGCACCAGGTTCATCCACATGGGCACGATAAACAGGATCACCACCGTCGCCCCCCGCTTCATCCGCCGGTCCGCCATGAACAGCGCCGCCGGATACCCCAGCAGCAGGCAGATCGCCGTGCAGAGGAACGCCATCCAGAGGGAGAAGACCAGCGCGTTGACGGTTCCGGTCCCCCGCTGGTTCAGCTCCAGGATCTCCACGAACTCCTCCCCGTAATCCCGGATGGTTTCCTGGCGGGTAATGTAGTTGGAATCCCAGAAATTGTGGAAATTATCCAGGGTCAGCCGGCCGTCGGCGTCCGTCAGGGAATAGTATCCGATCAGGATGACCGGCAGAATCGTAAAGATGATCATCCACAGCACGTAGGGCGAGGCAAAGAGGCTCCGCTTGATCCCGTGATGCCGGCGGACGGAAACCACCAGCATGGCGACAAAGGCCACCAGCCCAACGCCCATCAGCGCGAACGCCCACCAGGGAAGCACCTGATTAGCCATCGGCGCCTCCTTCCTCCGGGGCTTTCCTCCCCTGGACGGGGAAGTCCTCCATCGGCTTCATGATATGGATGTTGAAGGGAACGATGTTCAGGCCAACCCGGCTGCCCTGGGGCTGCATGGAGGTGGAATGCACCTTGAACGTATGTTCCCCGATGTCGATGATCATCTCGTAATGCACGCCCTTGAACAGGACGCTGCGGATGGTGCCCACCAGCTGGCCCACGTCCTCCCCGACGATCATGATATCCTCCGGCCGGACCACCACGTCCACCGGCACGTTTTCGCCGAAGCCGAAGTCGACGCAGGGGAAATCCACCCCCGCGAAATGAACCAGCTCGTCGCGGATCATCGTTCCGCGGAGGATGTTGCTCTCCCCGATAAAGTCGGCCACATAGGCGTTGGCGGGCTCGTCGTAAATATGCTTGGGGTCGCCCTTCTGGAGGATTTTCCCGTCCCGCATGACGACGATGGTATCGCTCATCGTCAGGGCCTCTTCCTGATCGTGGGTCACGTAGAGGAAGGTAATCCCCAGCCGCTTCTGCATGCTCTTGAGCTCCAGCTGCATGCCCTTGCGCAGCTTCAGATCCAGGGCGCCCAGCGGCTCGTCCAGCAGCAGCACCTCCGGCTCGTTGACCAGGCTGCGGGCGATGGCGACGCGCTGCTGCTGCCCGCCGGAGAGGGCGTTGACCCGGCGCTTTGCGTATCCCGGCAGGTTCACCAGCTCCAGCATGTCGTTGACCCGGCGCCTGATCTCCTCCTTGGACATCTTCTTCAGCTTCAGCCCGAAGGCCACGTTGTCGAACACGTTCAGATGCGGAAACAGGGCGTATTTCTGGAAAACCGTGTTCACCCGGCGCTTGTAGGGAGGCAGGGAGGAAATCTCCGATCCCTCAAAAAGCACCTCGCCGCTGTCGGCCGTCTCGAAGCCGCCGATAATCCGAAGCAGGGTGGTTTTCCCGCAGCCGGAGGGGCCCAGCAGCGTCACGAATTCTTTTTTCCGGATGGACAAATTGATATCGTGAAGCACGGTCACCCCGTCAAATTCCTTGTGGATATGCCGCAGATCGATGAGGGTATCCTCGTCCGCTGTGTTTCGAAGAATGTTTGTGGCCATCCTCTTTCCTCCATCATCCCTAGTCCCGAAAACCGGAGACGCAGCTGCAAAAAGCAGATGGTGCGCTAATTGCGTATTTAAGCATAGTTTATACGCTCTGTCAACGTTCTTTTTTGGTATTTATCGCTCCCCTATTCTCAGGTTCCGCCGCTCTGGCGAAGGACGGCGCTCCTCCCCCCGCGGCAATCTGGCGATAGTCGATCTGTCCCGCAGCCTGCCGGGGCGCCGCGGCGCTCGGGGCCGTGCCCTTCAGCCGCTCCGCCAGGCGCCCGTTCCGCAGGCTGACCTTCTCGTTGCGGATGGCGTAGCTCAGCGCCTCCTTGCTCCCCACCAGCACCACCGCCCGCTTCGCCCTTGTAATTCCCGTATAGATCAGGTTGCGCTGCAGCATGACGAAATGGCTGTAGATGACCGGCATGACCACCACCGGGTATTCCGCCCCCTGCGCCTTGTGAATGGTGGTGGCGTAGGCCAGGGTCAGCTCGTCCAGCTCCGTCTGGTCGTAGGCGATCTCCCGCCCGTCGAAGGATACCGTGATCGTCTGCCCCTCCAGGGATACGGCCGTCACGGTTCCGATGTCCCCGTTATAGACGTCCTTGTCATAATTGTTCCGGATCTGCATGACCTTGTCTTCCAGCCGGAAGCTGTATCCCGCCCGCCGCAGGCATTTTTCCGCGTTTCTCCGGTTCAGCCGCTCCTGCAGCATCTGGTTCAGGCTTCCGGCCCCCGCGGGGCCGCGCTGCATGGGCGTGAGCACCTGGATGTCCCGGGCGGCGATCCTGAAATACCCCGGCAGCCGCTTTTCGACCAGGTTCGCGATCTCCTCCGCCGTCTCCTCCGGCGCCTCCTTTAAAATCAGGAAGAAATCGCTGCCCGCCGCGTTGCGGTATTCGGGAAAGGCTCCGGCGTTGATCCGGTGGGCATTCATGACGATGCGGCTGGTCTGGGCCTGGCGGAAAATCCGCTTCAGCTCCACCACCGGCACCACCCCGGAGGCGATGATGTCCTTCAGCACGTTTCCCGCCCCCACCGAGGGCAGCTGGTTCGTGTCCCCGATCAGGATCAGCCGCGCCTCCGCCGGCACCGCCTTCAGCAGGCTGTTCATCAGGATCAGGTCGATCATCGAGCATTCGTCGATGATCAGCGCGTCCGTCTCGATCGGATGCTCCTCGTTTCGCTGGTACCCCTCCGGCGGCTTGTATTCCAGCAGCCGGTGGATGGTTTTCGCCTCCATCCCGGTAACCTCCGTCATCCGCTTGGCCGCCCGCCCCGTGGGCGCCGCCAGCGCGACCCGCAGCCCGGCCGCCTTCAGCGCCTGAATGATGCCCAGGGTGGTCGTGCTCTTTCCGGTTCCCGGCCCTCCGGTCAGCACCATGACCTTGTCCCGCAGCGAGGCGGCGATCGCCTCCCGCTGCACCTGGTCATAGGTAATGCCGCCCCGTTTTTCCAGGCCGGCGATATCCGCCTCCGGCAGCACCTGGGAGGGCGTATAGAGGATCTTCTTCAGCCGCCCCGCGACGCCGATCTCCGCGTAATAGAAGGGCGGCAGATAAATCGCCCGGTGCGGCGCCTCGTCCTCCATCAGGTCGGCCTCCAGGGGCTCGGTAATCACGTCCCCCTGGGCGGCCAGGTGATCCAGCGTCATAAAGACCAGGCTCTCGTCCATCTTCATCTCGTCCGTGGACAGGATGGCCGCCGCCGCCGGCACAAGCGTCGCCTGATCCGCGAAGACGTGCCCCCCGTTGTCCGCCAGCTGGGACAGGGTGTAGAGCAGGCCCGCCCGGATGCGGACAAAGCTGTCCATCTTCAGCCCCAGCTTCCGGGCGATGGTATCCGCCGTCCGGAAGCCGATGCCCCAGATATCGTCCGCCAGCCGGTAGGGGTTCTCCTTTACGGTCCGGATGGCGTCGGCCCCGTAGGCCTGATAGATTTTCGCGGCGAAGGCGGTGGACACGTCGTGCCCCTGCAGGAAGAGCATGATGTTTTTGATTTCCTTCTGCTTTTCCCAGGATTCCCTGATCATGGCGATCCGTTTTTCCCCGATGCCCTCCACCTCGCGCAGGCGCTCCGGCGTGTCCTCGATGACCGCCAGGGTCTCCGCCCCGAAGGTCCGGACGATCCGCCTGGCGAAGCGGGGGCCGACGCCTTTGATCAGCCCGGAGCCCAGGTATTTCTCGATCCCGTAAACCGTGGCGGGCAGCGTCTCCTCCCATTTGGCCGCCACAAACTGCCGGCCGTATCGGGAGTCCACCTTCCACTCCCCCTCCGCCAGCAGCACCGACCCCACGTTGACGTCCAGCATGTTCCCGACCACGGGAATCAGCTCCTGATAGCCCTTGACCGCCGTTTTTAATACGGTGTATCCCGTTTCCGGGCTCTGATACGTGATCCGCTCCACAACGCACCGGATCCTCGCCATGGCCGAACCACCGCCTTTCCTGTCTCGTTGACCTGTTTTCCTTCTCCCGGTATCTTCCCTTCCCTTTTTTCGCTGTTTTTCCCCCGGATTCCTTCCTTGACCTTCCGCCCCCTCCCGTATTATAATGAAGCTTGAATTCGCTCCCCGAGCGAAGGTAATCTCGCTTCCCGAACAGACCTGGAGGATATGCATGAATATTGTCTGTCTCGATCTGGAGGGCGTCCTGGTCCCCGAAATCTGGATCGCCTTTTCCGAGGTTTCCGGCATTCCCGAGCTCCGGCGGACGACCCGGGACGAGCCGGATTATGATAAGCTGATGCGCTGGCGCCTGGGCATCCTGAAGGAGCACGGCCTGGGCCTGAAGGAAATCCAGAAGGTGATCGCCTCCGTGGATCCGCTCCCCGGCGCCCGGGAATTCCTGGACCGCCTGCGGGAGGAAACCCAGGTGCTGATCCTCAGCGATACCTTTACCCAGTTCGCGACGCCCCTGATGAAAAAGCTGGGCTGGCCGACCCTCTTCTGCAATTCCCTGGAGGTCGCCCCGGACGGCGCCATCACGGGATACAAAATGCGCGTCGCCCAGTCCAAGCTGGCGACCGTCAGGGCGCTCCAGTCCGTGGGCTTTGAGACCATCGCCGCCGGAGACAGCTATAACGATCTGGCCATGATCCAGGCCAGCAAGGCCGGCTTCCTCTTCCGCTCCACCGAGCAGATCCGGAAAGAGCATCCGGAGCTGCCCGCCTTCGAGGAATACGACGACCTGCTTTTCGCGATCCGGAAGGCGCTGTGAGCCGGCGTCCCTTTTTCCCTCCCGCGCGCTGAAGGCCCTCCATCCGGTTCGCCCGCCGCGGATCCATCTATCGTAAGGAGTTTGATTCCATGGAACAGCAGATTCAGAAAAAGCAGACCATTTTCTCCGGCATTCAGCCCAGCGGCGTCCTGACCATCGGGAACTACATCGGCGCCCTGCGCCATTTCTCCGAGCTGCAGGATACGTACAACTGCATTTACTGCATCGTCGACGAGCACGCCATTACCGTCCGCCAGAATCCGGCGGATCTTCGCCGCCGCTGCCTGGAGCTGGCCGCCATCTATCTGGCCAGCGGGCTGGATCCCGAAAAATGCCTCATCTATTGCCAGAGCCACGTCAGCGCCCACGCGGAGCTGGCCTGGATTCTGAACTGCTTTACGTATATGGGCGAGCTGAACCGGATGACCCAGTTCAAGGACAAGTCGGCCAAACACGCCGACAACATCAACGCCGGCCTCTTTACCTATCCGGTGCTGATGGCGGCGGATATTCTCCTTTATCAGGCGGATAAGGTGCCCGTCGGCGCGGATCAGAAGCAGCATCTGGAGATTACCCGGGATATCGCCCAGCGCTTCAACGGCGTCTACGGCGACGTTTTTACCGTTCCGGAGCCTCTGATTACCAAGGTGGGCGGCCGGGTCATGAGCCTGCAGGATCCTGCCCGGAAAATGAGCAAGAGCGATCCGGAGGAAACCTATATCTCCCTGCTGGACGATCCCGACGCCATCCGCCGGAAAATCCGCCGCGCCGTGACCGATTCCGACGGCGAGATCCGCTATGATCCGGAAAACAAGCCCGGCGTCAGCAATCTGATCAGCATCATCAGCTCTCTTTCCGGCACGCCCGCCGACGTCATCTGCGCGGAGATGGCGGGCCGCGGCTACGGCGATCTGAAAAACCGGGCCTCCGATTGCGTGATCGAAGCCCTCTCCCCGCTCCAGAGCGAATACCGGCGCCTCATTTCCGATAAGCAGTATCTGCTGGATCTGCTGCTGGCCAACGCGGAAAAGGCCTCCTATCTGGCGACGAAGACCCTCCGCAAGGTGCAGAAGAAGATCGGCTTTGCCCCCCGCAGCCTGAAGTGACAGATGCGCGCCCATCCCGCTGGGATTTGACAAACCGGGCGAAAAAAAGTACAATGAAGCCCGTCCTGAGGAAGGACGCTTCTTTCGCCGCGAACGTATCCGCAAGGAGGATCCCGGAAAGAGGGCTGGCCCCCATCGTGCCAGCTTTGCGGCAGGCAGTTGCCAAAGCCCGAAATCTTTGCCCCCGCAAATGTTTTCGGGAGTATGGTCCCGTAGCTCAGCAGGATAGAGCGGTCGCCTCCTAAGCGACAGGCCGTG
>CAMOGC010000025.1 GCA_946613955.1 uncultured Clostridia bacterium | reverse complement strand
GGGCCTTCCGCGTCCCCTTCCGGGGCGGGAATGTATTTCAGGATCGCGTCGAACAGGGGACGCAGATCCTCGCCGGGCTGCTCCAGATCCAGGGTGGCGGTTCCCTTCCGGGCGGAGACGTAGAGGATGGGGTTTTCGATGGTGCTCTCGTCCGCCTCCAGATCGATGAGCAGGTCCAGAATCTCGTTTACCACCTCGTCGCACCGGGCGTCGGGCCGGTCGACCTTATTGATGACGATCAGCACCTTCAGCTTCAGCTCCAGGGCCTTTTTCAGCACGAAACGGGTCTGGGGCATGGGGCCTTCGAAGCTGTCCACCAGCAGGAGCACCCCGTCCACCATCTTCAGCACGCGCTCCACCTCGCCGCCGAAATCGGCGTGGCCGGGGGTGTCGACGATGTTGATCTTGGTTTTCCCGTAATGGACGGCGGTGTTCTTGGAAAGGATGGTAATGCCCCGCTCCCGCTCCAGATCGTTGGAGTCCATGACCCTGTCCACCGTCTGCTGGTTTTCGCGGTAGACGCCGCCCTGCTTGAGCATCTGGTCCACCAGGGTGGTCTTGCCGTGGTCGACGTGGGCAATGATGGCAATATTCCGGATATCCTCACGAACCATGTACTGTTTGTTCCTCCTCATGAAACCGGGTCTTTGTAGGATGACTTTGTCTTTTGCGGCGGGTTACCTCTCGGCGGTTTCCTTCAGCACCAGCCCCTCGTTGTTTTCGCAGGCCAGACGGATGCTCCACTCGTTTTCGAAGAGGAGCACGTCCCGCCCGTGGCTGTCCTTCGCGCGGCCGGAGGTGGAGGTCAGCTTCAGATTCTCCACGGGCTTCGGGGTTTCCGCCACCCACCGGACGAAGCGGAAGGGCATGCCCTCCATGACGATCTCGGTCTGATACTCGGTTTTCAGCCGATGCTCCAGCACCTCGAACTGCAGCATGCCCACGACGCCGACCATGAATTCCTCCCGGCCGGTTTCCGTCCGGAGGAAGGTCTGGATGGCGCCCTCCTCGGCCAGCTGGTTGATGCCCTTCTGGAACTGCTTGCGCTTCATGCTGTCCATGGGGCGGACGCGGCTGAAAAACTCGGGGGCGAAGACCGGGATGTTGGCATAATGCATTTTCGGCCCGGCGCTCAGGGTGTCCCCCAGGCGATAGATCCCGGGATCGAAGAGCCCGATGATGTCTCCGGCCCAGGCTTCCTCCACCGCCTCCCGCTCGTCGGCCATGAACTGCTGGGGCTGTTTGAGGGCGACGGGCTTGCCGGTTCCGCTGTGCCAGACCTCCATGCCCTTTTCGAAGGCGCCGGAGACGATCCGCATGAAGGCCAGGCGGTCCCGGTGCGCCGGGTTCATGTTGGCCTGGATCTTAAAGATGAAGCCGGAAAAATAGGGCTCCTCCGGCCCGATGGGGCCCAGATCGCTTTCCCGGGGAAGGGGCGGGGGCGTAAAGGAAAGGAACCGGTCCAGGAAGGGCTCGACGCCGAAATTGGTCACGGCCGAGCCGAAGAACATGGGCGTCAGCTCGCCGCGGCGCACCTTGTCCAGATCGAAGGGATCGCCCGCCTCGTCCAGCAGCTCGATTTCCTCGGCCAGGCGGTCCCGGTAATGCCGGTCCAGCACCTTTTCCAGGGCGGGATCGTCCACCGCCAGGTCGGTTTTTTCGACCATGGTTTTCCCGTGATCCCCGCCGGTATAGAGCTCCACCATCTTCGTATCCCGATGATAGACCCCCTGGAAATCCCCGTCGATGCCGATGGGCCAGTTCATGGGGCAGGAGCGGATGCCCAGCACCTGCTCCAGCTCCTCCATCAGGGAGAAGGGATCCTTGGCGGCCCGGTCCATCTTGTTGACGAAGGTAAAGATCGGGATGTTCCGCATGCGGCAGACCTTGAAGAGCTTGATCGTCTGCGCCTCGACGCCCTTGGCCGCGTCCAGCAGCATGACGGCCGCGTCGGCCGCCACCAGCACCCGATACGTGTCCTCGGAGAAATCCTGGTGCCCGGGGGTATCCAGGATGTTGATCCGGTATCCGTCGTAGACAAACTGCATGGCGGAGGAGGTCACGGAGATGCCGCGCTGTTTCTCGATCTCCATCCAGTCGGAGGTGGCGTGCTTATCGGTTTTGCGGGCCTTGACGCTGCCGGCGCTGCGGATGGCGCCGCCGTAGAGCAGCAGCTTTTCCGTCAGGGTGGTTTTCCCGGCGTCCGGGTGGGAAATGATGGCGAAGGTCCGCCGCTTTTCC
Organism: uncultured Clostridia bacterium; assembly: GCA_946613955.1. The sequence goes on along the minus strand of CAMOGC010000025.1, from coordinate 10,844 downwards.
ACCTCTTCATGCAGCAGCTCCCGATAGGCCTTGGAATCCTGGGCAGGCAGCATTCAATCCCTCCTTCAAACCGTCGTTCACGACAATTCGTTATTTTATACCGGAAGCAAAGGCCTTGTCAAACATTTGCGCAAAAAAACCGGGGACGGCGGGCGCCGCCCCCGGCTGATTCCGGGGCTTTTGATCTTCGGTTCTGAAAAGCAGGTCGTTTTCCGGAAGCGGGGGAAGAAAGAAGCGCTTTCAGAAGGAGATGTCCTTGTTCTTGGACACCCGCATGAAGATCAGCATGGAGGTGATGGTGAGGATGTTCAGGATCGTCGCCAGGGCGGCGGCGGGCCCGTCGGAACCCCGGGTGACCTGGGCGTAGATCGCCAGGGTCAGGGTAATGGTGTTCCGGTTATAGAGGATGACGCCGGTGGACAGTTCCGTAATAATCGTAACCCAGGAGAGGATGGCGCCGGAGAGAATGCCGTTTCGCATCATGGGCACCGTAGCCTTGAAGAAAGCCTCGATCTTGGAGCAGCCCAGGGAAATGGCGGCCTCCTCGACGGTAATGGGGATCTGCTGCAGGACGGCGACGGAGGAGCGGATCGTATAGGGAATACGCCGGATGCACAGCGCCACGATCATGATGAACATCGTTCCCGTCAGCACCAGGGGCTGGGTATTAAAGGCGACGACCAGGGCGATACCCACCACCGAGCCGGGAATGATATAGGGGATCATGGAGGCCGTGTCGATGACGTTGTTCAGCATGTTCCGCCGGCGAACCACCAGATAGGCGATCAGGATGGCCAGCAGAACCACCGCCGCCAGGGCCAGCAGGCCGATGAGGAAGGTATTCCGGATTTCCAGCCCCAGATCGTCCCAGATCTTTTCATAGCTCATGAAGCCATAGCCTTTGGTAAAGATCTTGCCGCTGGTATTGCGGAAGGAACAGTACATGACGTAGAGCTGGGGCATGAAGGCCAGAAAAACGACAACATAGGTATAAAGATGAATCAGGAAGCCCTGGATCCCCCGGGCCTTTTTCCGCTCGATGGGATGGAGGGCGTTCATGTGGAACTCAAACTTGTTCGCGCTCCATTTCTGGAAGAGGAAAATGACCGCGGTAATGACGATGGCGATGACGGAGACCGCCGCGGCAAAGTTGTGGTCCGTGCCGGTTTCGCCGAAATACTCGTTATAGATGATGACGGGGAAGGTCTGATAGCCGCGGCCGATGAGCAGCGGCGTTCCGTAATCGGCGAAGGCCCGCATGAAGACCAGCAGCGCCGCCGCCAGAATCGTCGGCATGCACAGGGGGATGATCACCTTGAAGAAGCGGCGGACGCCCCGCACGCCCATGTTCTGGGCGGCCTCCAGGAGGCTGTTGTCGATATTCTTCAGGGCGCCGGAAACCAGCATGAACACCAGCGGGAAGAGCTGCAGGCTCAGCACCGTTACGATGCCCCGGAAGCCGTAGATGGACGGGGGGCGCACGCCGGTCAGCTGCTTGATGAACTGGGTGATGATGCCGTTGTTCCCCCGCAGCTGCACCCAGGCGTAGGCGCCGATGAAGGGCGCCGACATGCAGCAGAGGATGATGATGATCTGGATCAGGTTTTTGCCCTTGATTTCATACATGTTATAGAAATAGGCCAGGGGCACGCCCAGAATCAGGGAAACGACGGTCGAGGAGATGGACAGGAGAAAGGAATTCACAAGGGTCTGGCCGTAATAGGCCTTGGAGAAGAACTTGCCAAAGTAATCCAGGGTGAAATTCCCGTCCTTGGAGACGGACTCAATCAGCAGCCGTACCAGCGGATAGAGCAGAAACAGCCCGTAGAGCCCGAGAATCACCAGGGACAGAATCACCCATACGTCCCGTTTTTTCTTTGCGGCTGTTTCCATGCTCATCCCTCCACGAGATCATTCTGGACGCCCTCGAGGATGTTCCGGGAGCCGTCCTCCGTCAGCACGTTGATCTTTTCGGCCTTGACGGTCATGCGGATGTCCATGCCTTTGGGCAGAATGCTGTCGATTTTGGATTCCTGAACGATTTCCGCCTTGACGCCGGCGGCGGTGGTCACGAAGTAATGCGTATTCAGGCCGAGGAAGACGCTGTCGTCGATGCGGGCGGCGATGCCCTCCTGCCCGTGGGAGACCACCAGCTCCTCCGGCCGGACGGAAATCTTAACGGCCATGTTTTTCCGGTATTCCGGCAGCACGTTTTCCAGCGGAACGCTGTAGCCGCCCTCGAAGAAGAGCACCGGGGCGCCGCCGCGCATCTCCAGGTGCCCGTCCACGATGTTCGTCCGCCCGATAAAGGAGGAGACGAAAAGGTTGGCCGGGCGCTGATACAGGGCCTTCGGGGTTCCGATCTGCTGAATGACGCCCAGGTTCATGACGGCGATCCGGTCTGAAACCGCCATGGCCTCCTCCTGGTCATGGGTGACATAGACGGTGGTAATCCCGACGGAATGCTGGATTTCCTTGATCACCGTACGCATTTCCACCCGCAGCTTGGCGTCCAGGTTGGACAGGGGCTCGTCCATCAGCAGCACGTCCGGCTGGATGACCAGGGCGCGGGCCAGGGCGACGCGCTGCTGCTGCCCGCCGGAAAGCCGGTCCGGCATCCGGTCGGCATATTCGTCGATATGCATCAGCTTCATGAAGCGGTCCGTCTCCTGCTGGATTTTATCCCTGGAAAGGCGCCGCTCCTTCAGACCGAAGGCGACGTTGTTGCGGACAGAGAGATGGGGGAAGATGGCGTAGTTCTGGAACACCATGCCGATGTTCCTCTTCGCGGGATCCAGGTCGTTGATCCGGCGGTCGTTGAAATAGATGTCGCCGCCCTCGATGGAGTTGAAGCCGGCGATCATGCGCAGGAGCGTGGTTTTCCCGCAGCCGGAGGGGCCCAGCAGCGTAAAAAACTCGCCCTCCCGCATTTCCACGCTCAGATCCGGGATCACGGTATTGCTGCCGTATTTTTTCAGGGCGTGCCGAACGGAAATGTTGACACTCATAAGCAGAAGACTCCTTTTCTGTTATTGCGCCTTCCCGAGGGAAAGCGCCGGAATCGCGGCGGCCGGCCTCCGGCGGTATCCGGGATCCGGAGAACCGAAAAACCGGAAGGCCGGAAAGGAACCGCCGCCTGGATTAGTTCAATCGGGCTGATCCGGCGGCATCCGGCCCGGGCGGGCGGGATGCCCGGATTTGAAAAATCGGGCTGATCCAACGACCAGCCCGATCACCCTCAGCTCAGGGAAACGGGAGCCCCGCGCCGGAAATCAGTTGTCACGGATCTCGGCGTAGCGGGCCTGCCATTCCGTCTTGTGCTCGGCGCAGTAGGGGATATCCTCATAGACGACGTTGATCTCGCTGAAGGGCTTCATGAACTCGTTGCCCAGGGGCAGGGTGGAGTTCACCGCGCGGGTGGTCAGCCCGGCGTAGATGCTCTGGCCCTCGTTGGACAGCTGGAAGTCGATGAACTTCTGGGCGTTTTCCAGATGGGGAGCGCCCTTGACGATGGCCGTGGCGGCGGGGAGCCAGACGGCGCCTTCCACCGGGTAGACCACTTCGACGTCCGCCCCGTCGGCCAGCATACGGATGCAGGGATCCTCATAGGAGACGCCCACCACGTATTCGCCGTCGGCCACGCCTTTATAGATGGCGGAGGAGGAATCCAGCTGGATGCCGTCGAGCTGGGCCACGAACTGCTTCACATAGTCCCAGGCCTTCTCATCGTAGGGCTTGTCACCCATGACCAGCAGCATATTGGTCAGCTCGGCCCAGGCGGAGGAGGACTTGGTGGGATCGCCGGAGGCGATTTTGCCCTTCAGGGCGGGGTTGAGCAGATCGGCGTATCCGGTAATGGTCACGCCCAGCTCAGCCGCCAGGGTCTTATTGATGATCAGGCAGCCGGAGCCGGAAAGGTTGGAATTGGAGTAGGCCTTGATCTCGCCCTGGCGATAGCCCTCGTCGATCAGGGCTTCGTTGGGGGAGGTGTAGTCCTGCCAGAGGTCGGGATGCTGGACATAAACGCCGTAGTTCATGCCGCCCCACATCACGTCGGCCTTGGGATTGTCCTTCTCGGAATCAATCCGGGTCACACATTCGCCGGTTCCCATGGACAGGAGCTCCACCTTGATGCCGGTGGCCTTCTCGAAGGCGGGAATGATGTTGTCGACTTCCGTGTCGGAGTTGGGGGAATAGATGACCAGCACGTTGTCATCGGCGAAGGCGCCGCAGACGCTCAGCATCATAGCCAGCGCGATCAGGGTACAAAGGATCTTTTTCATGGAACAGATCTCCTTCCTGAAAATAATATGGGATTGACTAAACCTATGCATATTATACAGCAAAACGGACAGAAATCAACCTTTTTTTCCAAAAATTGCAATTCGCCCCTTTTCTCCCGAAACGCGGACACCGCTCGCTTGACAGGAGGAAAGGGAAAGAGTATAACGAGGGTGGGCGGGGAGGGTGACTTCCAGTCCGAACGATCCGGAAGGAGAACAGGCACGTCCCCGGGCGGGAGGCGGATAAAACGCGGCGCGGGGTATTGGATTCTCCGGAAGGTACGCCCTCCTTCAGGAGGGGGAAAGCCAAAGTGCCAACCGGAAACGGTTGAGAAATAAAGAGGTGTTTGGCCGATGAAATGGCTGATTGTGACCGATTCCAGCTGCGATCTGCGCTCTTTGGAAACCGGATCGCCGGACATCGGGTTTGAAACGGTTCCCTTTGTGATGAATCTGGACGGAAAGGATTATGTGGACGATCTGGACCTGAACGTAAACGCGATGGTGGACGCCATGGAAAAGGCGTCCTCCAGCCACAGCGCCTGCCCGTCCCCGGCGGTCTGGGAGGAATCCTTCGAGAAGGCGGATCGGGTGATCGCCTTTACGATTTCCGGCCGCCTGTCCGGCAGCTTCAACAGCGCCATGGTGGCCCGGAACGAGGTCCTGGAGAAGCATCCGGAAAAACAGATCGAGGTCATCGATTCCCTGTCCACGGGGCCGAAACTGGTGATGCTGGCCATGGGCGCCCTGGCCAGGATTCAGCAGAACCAGACCTTTGAATCCGTCTGCGGCGCCTGCCGGGAGATGGCCCGCTCCGTCCGGACGGTGTTTACCCTTTCCTCCTTCCACAACCTGGTAATCAACGGGCGGGTCAGCAAGGTCGCGGGATTCATCGCCGGGAAGCTGGGGATCCGGGTCATCGGCGTGGGCAGCGACGAGGGCGAGATTCACCTGAAAGAGGTCATGCGCGGGGAGCAGCGGACGGTAAAGCGCATCCTTAAGGACATGGAGGATCACGGATACAACGGCGCCGACACGGCCATCAGCTACTGCCTGAACGAGGGGCTGGCGGAGATGCTGAAGAAGGCGCTGCTGGCCCGGTGGCCGGGCGCGCGGGTCTGGATGCTGCCCACCCGGGGGCTGGACAGCTATTACGCCGAGCGCAACGGCCTGATCGTCAGCTACGCGACAAGATAAAAGGACGGGAGAACAGGAAAAGGACCTCCGGGGATGCCCGGAGGTCCTTTATTGCAACGGGAATAATGAAGATTACGCGTCCTTCCCGGCCAGGAACTGATGGATCACGGCCGCCAGGATGCCGCCCACCAGGGGCGCCAGCAGGAAGACCCAGATGCCGTCAAAATTGCCGGCGATGAGGGCGGGGCCGAAGGAACGGGCGGGGTTGACGGAAGTCCCGGTGAAGTTGATGCCCAGCAGGTGAACCAGGGTCAGGGCGCCGCCGATGACCAGGCCGGCGATGCCGCTGAATTCCTTCTTGGAGGTTACGCCCAGAATGGTCAGGACGAAAATGCAGGTCAGCACCGCTTCAATAATAAAGGAAAGCAGCGCGTCCCCGTTGTACAGGGCGTTGGTCCCCAGCTTGGTCGGATCCTTCACGACGGCGTTCAGCAGGGCGGCACCGGCGATGGCGCCGACGAACTGGGCCACCACATAGCCGCAGAAATCCTTGACGGACATCTTCTTGGCGGCCAGCATGGCGATGGACACCGCAGGGTTGATGTGGCAACCGGAAACGTTGCCGATGGAATAGGCCATGGCGACGATGACCAGACCGAAGGCCACGGACGTCACGCCCAGGGAGCCGCCGGTCTGCCCGGCGACGCCGCAGGCCACAAAGACCAGCACAAAGGTTCCGATCGCTTCCGCAACGTATTTTTTCACATTGCTCATGAAAAAAACCTCCCTAAATTGATTGATTTGAGCTTCCGGCCGGTATTATACTACCGGCGTGTGCCTTTGGCAATAAGGCAGATCCACACCGGACACGGAAAGAACGGAAGGAAAACAGCCGGAGAACACAGAACCCAAACAGGGCCGGGAACCGGATTCCGGCAAAGCACAGGGATATGGCGGGAAGCGAATCCTGGCTTCGTACAGAGACAGGCCTGGAATCGAATTCCGGAAAAGCGCAAAACTGGCCGGGAAGCGGATTCGGGCCCAGCGCAATCAGAACCTGGAACAGAGTTACGGCACAGAGGAGCGAAGCATGAGCGGAAACAGATTCTTTCCATGGGCGGCGCTGGCGGCCTGGCTGGCGGCGCTGATCATGGCCCTGGCCGCGGCGGCCGGGGCGGAGGACGCGCCCACCTATATGGATATGGGAAAGACCACCTCGCTGGACGAGATCATGGCCATCCTGGACGCCAATCCCCAGCTGACCCGGGTGGATATGTTTGAGCGCCCCATGTGGGCCAAAGGAATTGCCCTTTTGTCGGAACGGTATCCGCAGATCGAGTTCGGATGGACGATCCGCTTCGGGGATCACATCGTCCGGACGGACGCCACCGCCTTTTCGACCCTGCATCATTCCGGGGCCCGTACCCACGGGGACGGGGAGCTTTCCCTGCTGAAATACTGCAAAAAGCTGAAGGCGCTGGACATCGGCCATAACGGGGGCAGGGATCTGTCCTTCGTTTCGGGAATGACGGAGCTGCGGGTGCTGATTATCGCGTGCAACCGGTTTACGGATCTGTCGCCCCTGGCCAATCTGCACAAGCTGGAGTATCTGGAGCTGTTCTCCAACCATGTGACGGATCTTTCCCCGCTTTCCGGGCTGACCCATCTGATGGATCTGAATATCTGCTATAACGATATTACGGATCTGTCGCCGCTGTACGGGATGAAGAATCTGAAGCGGCTGTGGCTGTACAACTGCAACAACTATAACCAGCGGGACCGGGTGCCGGCGGCGGAGGTGGAGAAGCTCCGGGCCGCCCTGCCGGACACGGAGGTCGATGCCTCCCATATGCCCACGGCGGGAACCTGGCGGGAGCACCCGCATTTCGCCGTGATCCGGGCGATGTTCCGCTCCCCGGACGGGTACCGGCCCTTTGAGGACTCCTGGCCGGAGGAGGACGAAGTCCGGTAAGACAGACTCCGCGGAGGCGTCTCGCGGCCGTCAGAAGAACATAAAACGGCATGTTGAGGTGGGAAACCAACCGCGGGGTAGAGGACAACCCGGGACCCTCGGCCCGCGCCGGGCAGAGCTTTGGAGGAAAACAGACAGCGATGAAAAGAACCTTTTTCCTGGCGGTGGCATCGATTCTTCTTTTGACTTTTTCCGCCCTGGCGGAGCCCCTGCCGCTGGAGGGGCCGGCGCCCTATCCGCCGGTGATGAGCGCGCTTTCGGAGGACGGGCTGAGCTACGACGACGGGACGCTGAAGATCCGGATCGTTCCGGATGAGAGCCGGGTTACCAAGCTCTATTACGTCTATGTGACCATCACCGATCCGACCCAGCTGCGGACGGCCTACACGCCCCGGGGACGGAGCGAATACGTGCTGCCGCTGAACTTCGCGAAAAGAAACAACGCGGTGCTGACGGTCAACGGGGATTTTTACAACTGGCACAACGACGGCGTGGTGTACCGGCAGGGAAAGAAGATCCGCTATCGGCCCAGCTATATCCGGGATGAGCTGCTGATCGACGAAAACGGGGATCTGACGATTATCGCCGCGCCGGATCACGGGGGCAACAACTATATCGTCAACAGGATCAAAGAGTTTCAGGAAAAGCACGAGATCTGGCAGGCCTTCTGTTTCGGCCCCGGGCTGATCGTGGACGGGAAGGAGGTTACCTTCAACTATCGGCGAAAGACCTCCTGCCAGTATCATGAGAAAACGCCGAGGGTGATCTTCTGCCAGATGGGGCCGCTGGAATACATGTTCCTGATTACCGAGGGCCGCTCCAAGGAAGCGCCGGGGTATACGATTCCCGAGTGCGTGGAAATCCTGAAGGAACACGGGGGCGTACAGCAGGCCTACAACCTGGACGGGGGCAATTCCACCCACCTGATCCTCTGCGGAAAGAAGATCAACGTGCCGGACCGCAACAGCCGGGCCATCAGCGATATCATTTATTTTGCCACCCTGGCCGGCCAGTGACCCGCTTTCGCCATGGGGGCGGCCTATCTTCCATGGCAGCTTTAAAAAACATAAAGGTGAGGGACAACCATGACTACAGCCACGGCGACCAAGGAAAACAAAACGGCGCGGAAAGGCCTTTTCCGCCGTTTTATCGCCTATTACAAGCCGCATAAGAAGCTGTTCGCCCTGGATATGACGGCGGCCATGCTGGTTTCCCTGATCGGGGTGATCTATCCCATGATTACCCGCAGCATGCTGAACATCCTGATTCCGGAGCGGAATTACCGGATGATCGTGATCTATGGGATCACGCTGCTGCTGCTCTACTTCCTGAAAATGGGACTGAACTACTTTATCCAGTTTCAGGGGCACATGATGGGCGTCTATATGCAGGCCCAGATGCGCAGGGACATGTTCGCGCATCTGGAGGCGCTGCCCTACAGCTTCTATGACACCCACGAGACCGGCAAGATCATGAGCCGCATGACCAACGACCTGTTCGACGTCAGCGAACTGGCGCATCACGGCCCGGAAAACATCATCATCTCCGTGCTGAGCATTGTGATCGCCTTCGTCTATCTGTGCACCATCAATATCCCCCTGACGCTGATCATCTTCGCCTGCGTGCCGTTTCTGCTCGTGATCTCCTACAGCCTGAGAAAAAAGATGCGCAAGGCCTTCCGGGATACCCGGACGGCGATGGCCAAAATCAACGCCAGCATGGAAAGCTCCATTTCCGGCATACGGGTGACCAAGGCTTTTACAAACGCGGAAAAGGAAAAGGAAAAGTTCGAGCAGGGAAACGGCGAATTCAGGGAGGCCCGGCGGGCGTCCTACGACGCCATGGGCCGGTTCCATTCCGGCAACACCTTCGTGACGGACATTTTCAATGTGGTGGTGCTGATTGCCGGTGGCTTCTTCCTGTATAACGGGCAGATCCGGTTCGGGGATTATTCCGCGTTCATCGTTTCCGTGAACATGTTTATCAGCCCCGTGATGACCCTGATCAACTTTATGGAGCAGCTGGAAAACGGCATAACCGGTTTTGAGCGCTTCTGCGAGATTATGGACGAAGAGCCGGAAACGGACCGCCCGGACGCGAAGGACGCGGGCGTGCTGAAGGGGCATATCGAGTTCCGCGATGTCAGCTATGCCTATGATGAGGACAAGAACGTGCTCAAGCACGTGAGCATGGACATCGAACAGGGGAAGAACTACGCGCTGGTCGGCCCCTCCGGCGGGGGGAAAACAACCATCTGCCACCTGATTCCGCATTTCTACGATGTGCTGAGCGGCGAAATCTTCCTGGATGGGAAGGAAATCCATACGCTGACCCTGGAAAGCGTCCGGCGGAACATCGGCATCGTGCAGCAGGATATCTACCTGTTCAACGACAGCATGCGGGAGAACATCCGCTACGGGCGGCTGAACGCCACGGACGAGGAAATCATGGAGGCGGCGAAAAGGGCCAATATCCATGATTACATCATGTCCCTGCCAAACGGCTATGACACGGTCATCGGGGAGCGGGGCGTAAGGCTCAGCGGCGGACAGAAGCAGCGGCTGTCCATCGCGAGGGTGTTTCTGAAAAACCCGCCGATTCTGATTCTGGATGAAGCGACCAGCGCGCTGGATAATACCACGGAGATTCTGATCCAGCAGGCCCTGACGGAGCTGTGCAAGGGGAGAACCACGCTGGTGGTGGCCCACAGGCTGTCCACCATCAAGAACGCGGACGAGATCGCCGTCGTATCCGACGGGCAGATTACGGAACGCGGCACCCACGAGGAGCTGATGGCCCGAAAGGGAACCTATTATGACCTGTATCAGCTGCAGTTCCGCGCCAACAGCGGGATGATGTGAGCGATTCGAAGCGGGAGAATGGAGCACTGCGGCCGAAGAAAAGCCGCGCGGTATGATTTGTCCGCCCCCGGCTGGAAAGGGGCCGCCCGCGCGGCAAAACGGTTGCAAAAGAAAGGAGGCTATGCTATAATTCCCTTCGCGGTTCTGAAAAGAAACCGCCTTCGCGGAGACGTATCGAAGTGGTCATAACGAGGCGCACTCGAAATGCGTTTGACGGCAACGTCACGGGGGTTCGAATCCCTCCGTCTCCGCCAGAACCCGACCCGCATGAACCCAGCGTTCATGCGGGCTTTCACGTTTTTGGGGGCCGCTTTTCCTGTTCGAACTTACAGCCCCGGCGCCGTTCTCTTTTTGCCGTTTTGACCGTTCCAGGAGAGAACTCGGGAGAGAACTCTTGATCAAATGTGATATACTTAAGCTGGTTTCTTGTTCAGCATAATCTTTGGAAAGAAACCTGCTGCATGCAAGCTTGCATAGTAGAATCGTAATTTTATAGGAACAAAAAGGAGTTGCTGCCGATGAAACGACTTGTCAGAATTATTACCGCACTTTGTCTATTGATTCTTGCCGTGTCTTCTACTGTAGTTGCAG
>CAMOGC010000024.1 GCA_946613955.1 uncultured Clostridia bacterium | reverse complement strand
CCCCGGCGGTTTATACGCTCAGATCCTTCTCCATGATCCGGGCCGCGATCACATACATGACGCAGGCGAAAAGGAGCCAGACGCCCCCGGTCAGAATCAGCTTCCCCTGGATTTCCTCCACGGTGCCGGCGATTTTGCCGACGATCCAGCTGGTCGCCGAATTCAGGATGATATAGAACAGGAAGCTGACGAACCCGTTCCATTTTTTTCCGGTCAGCAGCGCCGTGCTGATCACCACCGCCAGATACGCCATCGTCACGGAGCTGATCCAGCTGGCCAGCATGGAGAAAACCAGGGACGCCACGCCGCCCATGTTCAGGGGGATCGCCTCGTTGAACGTCCGGACGATCTCCTGTACATAATCGATCAGCCGGTTCAGCTCATTGTGCCTGGCCGCCATCAGCGTAAGATCCAGCGCGCCCAGGCCGAAGAAGAAGGCGCCGCCCAGCAGGATCGACAGACCGTTTTCCAGCACCTTCGCCCCCAGGATGGTATAGCAGCTGTGGGGCGTCATGAACAGCATATAGCTTTGCCGGGTATTCATGTCCCGATGCAGCGTTACCACGCTCTGGACGCCCACCGTGACCAGCCCGCCGATGGCCAGAATCGTCAGCAGCCCGATGGACAGCCCGAGCCAGTTATCCTTATCCGCGTAGAGCCCGATCAGAAATACGATTTCCAGCACCGCGGCAATCCCCAGCAGGATCAGCTTCGTGAGCCAGGTTTTCCGCAGCTCATATTTCATCAGTTTCAGCATTTTACATCACCCCCGCGTGCCCGTAAATTTCCCGATACCGGTCCGACATGGAAAGGCCGGTCTCCGCCAGCATCTTCTCCAGATCCACGGTTTCCACCAGCTTCCCCCTGCTCATGAAGACGGCCCGATCCGCGATGGCTTCCATTTCCTCCACCAGGTGGCTGGACAGAAGCATCAGCTTCTCCTCCCCGGCGGCGGCCAGGATGCTCTCCCGGATTTCGTCCCGGGTCAGCAGGTCGATCCCGTTGAACGGCTCGTCCAGCATATAGACCCGGGCGTCCCGGGCCAGGGTCACGGCGATCTTCAGCTTGGCCATCATGCCGGAGGACAGGTTCCGGGTCTTCATTTCCTCCGTCAGCTCCATCTGCTTCAGCATCGCCTCAAACCGCTCCGCGGAATAGTCCGCAAAGAAATCCGCGTAGTATTTCCCCACATCCCCGACCGTCATCCAGGAATAAAAATAGGGCTCCGTGGACATATAGGCCACGTGCTTCCGGCTTTCGATGCTGACCGGGGCGCCGTCAAACAGTACCTCCCCCGACGTGGGCTTGATCAGCCCCGCCGCCATCTTCATCCATGTGGTTTTCCCGCTGCCGTTGGGGCCCAGCATCGCGTAGATATGCCCCTTTTCCAGCTTCAGCGAAACCCCGTCCACCGCGGCGTTCGCTCCGAATTTCTTCGTCAGATTCCTGCTTTCCAGCATCTGTATTCATGCCTCCTGTATCTGTCCGTCGTTTTCCGCCCCCGGCGCACCGGCCGGCATCATGGGCCAGCCGTCTCCGCGCCGTGACGGAAAAGGCGCGCCGCCCATGGGCGCACCCGGCATTATACCCTTCTTCCCCTCTTTTGGCAATCTGCCCCCGTGTCCTTCAGGCTTCTTTCACGAGGATTGACGCATGAACTCCTGACCGCACGCGGAAAGGAGGCGCCGCCGGATTTCCGCTTGCCCGGAGGCGGAAATCCGGGTATAATGGTGCCAGAAGCGGAGCCGGGCCCTGCGGGCGAATCGGCTTTTCAGGAACACAGCGCGGTTTTTCGCCGAATCAGATCGAACGAAATACGAGGAGGACTGGATATGTCGGATCATCAGATGAGGGCCGCCTTTATCGGCTCCGAATGCTACCCCTTTGTGAAAACCGGAGGCCTGGGCGACGTCATGTATGCCCTGCCCCGGGCGCTGACCCGGCAGGGATGCCAGGTGCGGGTGCTCCTGCCCCTGTATCGCTGCATTCCGGACAAGTTCAGGGAAAACATGACCTACAAGGGCTCCTTCATGATGGATCTGACCCTGGAGGGGCGGACCTTCTATGTCGGCATCATGGAATCCGAGATGGACGGCGTCATCTATGACTTTATCGACAACCGGGAATTCTTCGACTGGGGCAACCCCTATACCGGCCTGTGGGAGGATATTCCGAAATACTGCTATTTCTCCAAGGCCTCCCTGGCGGTGCTGAATTACCTGGAATGGATTCCGGATGTGATCCACTGCCACGACTGGCAGGCCGGTCTGGTGCCCGTGTATCTGAAGACCAAATTCGCCGGGACGCCCGTGGGCGCCGCCCGCAGCATCCTGACGATCCATAACCTGCGGTTCCAGGGCATCTGCAGCATTCCCCACCTGAAATACTGGTCCGGCCTGCCGGATGATCTGTTCAACTATCCGGTTTTCAAGATCAACGACAACGAGGCCAACATGTTCAAGGGCGGTCTCGCCTTTGCCGACCGGATTACCACCGTCAGCGCCACCTATGCCCAGGAAATCCAGACGGATTTCTACGGCGAGGGGCTGAACGGCCACCTGTCCTACCACGCGCCGAAGCTGACCGGCATTGTCAACGGCATCGACACGGATCTGTGGAATCCGGAAACCGACGCCCTGCTCTGCGCCCCCTACAACATCGAAAACGCGGTGGAGAAGAAGCAGGAGATCAAGCGGGCCCTGCAGCAGCGCCTGGGGCTGACCGTGGACAGCGGGAAGTTCGTCCTGGGGCTCATCTCCCGGCTGACGGACCAGAAGGGTCTGGATCTGGTCAACGCCGTTTTCCGCGACATGCTCGACGACGAGACCCAGGTCGTCATCCTCGGAACCGGGGATCCCCGGTATGAAAACGCCTTCCGGTATTATGAAAGCATCTGTCGGGGGCAGGTCTGCGCCTATATCAAATACGACGAATCCCTGGCGCATCAGATCTACGCCGGGGCCGACGCCCTGCTGGTGCCCAGCCTCTTTGAGCCCTGCGGCCTGACCCAGCTCATCGCCATGCGGTACGGGACGGTGCCCATCGTCCGGGAAACCGGCGGCCTGAAGGATACCGTGGCGCCCTTCGATCCCGACACCCGGGACGGCAACGGCTTTACCTTTGACCGGTATCGGGCGGATCTGCTGCTGGACGCGATCTGCCGCGCCCGCCAGGTTTATACCGAGGATCGCCCCTGCTGGGACGCCATCGTCCGCCGGGATATGGGCAAGGATGTCTCCTGGCAGCATTCCGCCGGGGAATACCTGCGCCTGTATGAGGAGCTGAAGGGCTGACCGCGCTCCCGGAGGATCGTTTCCCATGCAAATGGGGAAAAAAAGAGGCTGTGCTTCATCGCACAGCCTCTTTCATTTACGCCGCCGCCCTCCGCCTTTTCCGGATCAGAGCAAGCAGCCCCTGGGCGATGAGGACGCCGCAGAGGACGCCGGCGCTGTCGATGGCCACGTCCCTGACCTGGCCCGCCCGGCTGTCGACAAAAAGCTGATGCACCTCGTCCAGCGCCGCCCAGGCCGTTCCCCCGAGCCAGGCCGCGGGGAAAAGCCACCTTCGCTTTCCCGCCCAGCTTTCCAGGCACAGCCGCAGCCAGAAGCCCAGGGCGGCGAATTCCGTAAAATGGCCGGTTTTCCGGATCACCAGATCCACCCGGTCGTAATAGGCTTTCTGCTCCGCCGGCGGAAGGGCGTCGTAATCGTTCCGCAGCAGCCGGATCACCTGCCCGGTAATCGTTCCGCTGACGGATCCGGACTGATCCCCGTTCTGGGCGGAAAACAGGAAGATCATCAGCATGATCCCCAGGGTCATGCCGGTGGTCAGGATCCGAACCCAGGTCTTTTGCATGGGATCTGTCTCCTTATCGAATGTTTTGCGGCCTCCCGCGTTCCCGGATTACGGAACCGCGGATTCCGCGACGGTCACGGTGAATTCCGTCTTGTCCTGCCAGTTCAGGGTATTGGTCAGGGTCACCTTCGTGGTTCCGGCGGCGGTGGGCTGGATATGCAGCCCCTCCCCGTCCAGGCTCAGCCGGAAGTACTGGCCGTTCTGGGACCGGGCGTTGACCTTCTCCGGCGCGACGCCGTGGAGATCCACGGGGATGACCAGCCCTGTCTTCTCCGTCACGGTATATTCCCCGGCCATTTCGGAGAAGAGGGACACGTGGATTTTCACCTTCGCGCTCTTGCGGCTGCCGTCGGTGGAGGAAGCGGTAATCACGCAGTTCCCGGCGCCGACGCCAACGATTTTTCCGTTCTCGTCAACCGTGCAGATCTTTTCGTCCGAGCTGCTCCAGGCCAGCTTCCCGTTGGTGGGATTTTCCGGCCGGACGGTCACCGTCAGCCCCGTGACCTCCGCCCCGAAGGGGATCGTGATCCGGGAGGGCTGGAGGCGGATTTCGGACACCCGCTCCACGATGGTCACATGGCACACGGCGCTCAGGCCGCTGCCGTCGGTGGTTCTGACGGTGACGTCGCATTCGCCCCCGGCCACGCCGGTCACCCGGCCGCGGTTGTTGACCCGGGCGACGTTTTCATTCGAGGAACTCCACTCCAGCTTCGGATTGCTGGGCTTGCGGGGCTGCACCATCGCGTTCAGCGTGACGCCCTTGCCCCGGTGCATGGCCACGCTTTCCTGATCCAGGGTCAGGCCGGCCACCGGCACCACGGTTTCCGTCTGGAAGCCCTTTTCCTTCGCCCAGGCTTCCGCGGCGCTGCCGGCGACGGTGCTCAGGGTGATCCGGGCATCGGTTGGAAAGACGCCGGCCCCGATGGTCGTCAGGCTCTGGGGCAGGAAAACCTCCCGCAGCTTTCCGCAGTGGCCGTACGCCCCGTCTCCCAGGACGGTCACGCCTTCGGGAATCACGGCCGCCTCCAGGTTTTCGCACCAGATGAAGGCGGAGCGGCGGATTTCCTTCAGCCCCGCGGGGAGGCTGACGTTCCGCAGGCCGGTCATGTGATAAAAGGCGTGCTCCCCGACAATCTCCGTTCCCTCCGGGATCGCCAGCTCCTTCGCCGTCATACCGGCCGGCGCGCAGACCACCCGCTTCTGGGCCTTGTCAAAGAGCAGCTCCCCAACCATCTCATACCGGGTATTTTCCGGATCGACGGTCATCTCCGTCAGCTTCTCGCACAGCACGAAGGGATTCAGAGGCATGTTCCGGACCCCGGCGGGAATCTTTACCTCCGTCAGCCCGCATCCCCAGAAGGCCGCGCCGCCCAGGGTTTCCAGCCCCGCGGGCAGGGCCGCGTCCAGCCGGTCGCAGTGGTAGAAGGCCATGGTGCCGATCGTTTTCAGCCCCGCCGGCAGATTGACGCTTTCCAGCATCCGGTCGCCGTAAAAGGCGCGCTCGCCGATCCGGGTCAGCCCTTCCGGCAGGGTCACGCTCTTCAGCGTCGCGCCGCTGGAGGGATCGTAGGACAGGGCATATTTGCCGATGGCCGCGATGTCCGCCGGCAGCACCACCGTCTCCCCCGTATATCCGGCCCAGATCAGGGTTTTGCTTTCCTTCAGGATCAGCATGGGAGGCGTATGCTCCCCCATGCCCCGGAACTCGTAGGGAGAGTCGGCCGCCACCCGGATCGTCATCAGGCCCAGATCGTTCAGGAAGGGATTTCCGTCCGGAAGGCGGACGCTGGCGGGCAGGGCGATATCCCGCAGGGCGTGGCAGCCGGCGAAGGCCCCGCTGTAAATTTGCTCCAGCCCCTCGGAAAGCTCCACCCGGGAAAGGCTGCCGCATCCGGAGAAGGCGTCCAGCCCGATGGTTTTGATCCCGGCGGGAATCGTAACCCCCGTCAGGGACGCGTCGTTTTTAAAGCATTCGGCGCTGATCAGGGTCACGGGATGCCCGTCGATTTCGGCGGGAACGGCGATCTCGCCCCCGGGCCCCCAGTAATTCAGCAGCGCCGCCCCGCCTTTTTCATCAAGAAGATACAGATAATCCCCGGATCCCTGATACTGCGCGTCCAGGGCGCCCCGCTGGAAGGCCGCCTGCACATTCAGGGCGTAATCGCTGGCCGCCAGGGCCCCCGCCGCCAGGCACATCGCCATCGCGGCGCAAAGCAGCAGACCAATCCATCCCTTTTTCATCCGCATCATCCCCTCATCCTCTTTTCGGCTTTTACCGGGCCCCATTGTACCCCATCCTTCCCTTTTCTGTCAATCGCGCCGGGCTCCGGTCTCCGTTCCCGGGCCATAACATCCTTTTTCTCCGCCCTCTCCCCCTTTTCAATTGTTGTTTCATCGGGTAAAATAAGCGCAGGTGCATTCTGCAGGCAGCAAGACGTCCCAGGCCTCCGGCCGGCGGGCCGGGAACGAGGGGCAAACAGACAGCGAGGAGAATGATCATGAACAAGATTCAGGAGCGGGTGGAAGCCCTGCTGGCGAAAATGACGCTGGAAGAAAAGGCCGCCCAGATGATCCAGATTCCCTATTCCGTCCTGGGCCGGGAGGAATCCCTGAAATGGGCCCGCCGGGGCGCCGGTTCCTTCCTCCACGTGCTCGGCGACAACGCCCGGGAGGTTCAGCGGGCCGCGATGGAAACCCGACTCGGTATCCCCGTTATCTTCGGCATCGATGCCATTCACGGCCACGGCCTGAACCCCGGGGCCACCATCTTTCCCTCCCAGCTGGCGACGGCCTGCTCCTGGAATCCGGAGGCCGCCCGGAAGGTGGGCGAGGTAACGGCCCGGGAGGTGGCCACCGACGGGCTCCACTGGACCTTCTCCCCGGTGCTCTGTCTGGGGCGGGATCTGCGCTGGGGCCGGGTCGACGAAACCTTCGGCGAGGATCCCTTTCTGGCCGGGGAGATGGGCGCCGCCATCATCCGGGGCTATCAGGGGGACGATCTTTCCGGGGACGAGTCCATCCTGGCCTGCGCCAAGCATTATCTGGCCTACGGGGAGGCCACCGGCGCCCGGGACGCGTACGATTCCTCCATTACCTGGCGCCGCGCGAAGGAAACCTTCATTCCCCCCTTCCGCCGGGCGGTGGAGGCCGGATGCGGCAGCTTCATGACCGCCTACGGCAGCATCGACGGAACGCCCTTTACCGTCAGCCATAAGGCCCTGACCGAGGTGCTCCGGGAGGATCTGGGCTTCGACGGTTTCGTGGTCACCGACTGGGACAACGTCCGCTCCCTGATCACCAATCAGCATGTCGCCGCCGACATGGGGGAGGCCTCCCGGCTTTCCGCCGAGGCCGGCAACGATATGATCATGACCACCGACGCCTTCTATGACGCCATCCTGGCGGAAATCCGCGCCGGCCGCCTCCCGGAGGACGCGCTGGACAACGCCGTCCGCCATATCCTGACGGTCAAGTTCCGCATGGGTCTTTTCGAAAAGCCGGAAAAGAAGGGCCGTCCCGGCTGCATCGGCTGCGAAGCACATCATCGGGCCGCCCTGGAGGCCGCCCGGGAAACCGTAACCGTCCTGCGCAACAGCGGCATGCTGCCCCTGGACGGGAGCCGGGTCAGGAAGGTGGCGGTCATCGGCCCCAACGCGGACAGCATCCGCGGCCAGTATGGCGACTGGACCTATTTCACCCATCCGGATCCCACCCGTCCCCATGACCCCGTCCGTCCCTATGAAACGGTCTGGGAGGGCATGCGGGCCGTCTCCGAAGCTCACGGGGCCGAAGCCTTCTATGCCGAGGGCTGCGATGTTTTCCCCGGCGAGGGGGACGATATCGACGCCGCGGTAAAGGTGGCCCAGGGCTGCGACGCCATCATCCTGGTGGTGGGCGACCGGGTCGAGCAGCACGGGGAATACAAGGACCGGGCCAACCTGGATCTTTCCGGCCGCCAGACGGAGCTCTTCCGCGCCCTGCGGAAGCTCGGAAAGCCCCTGGCGACGGTGCTGGTGGCCTCCAAGCCCCTGACGCTGCCGGAGGTGGCCGAGGGCTCCGACGCCTTCGTCTGCGCCTTTAACGGCGGCCAGTTCGGCGGCCGGGCGGTGGCGGAAATCCTCTGGGGCGACGTAAACCCCGTCGGCCGCCTGCCCATCAGCTTCGCCCGGCACGTCGGCCAGCTGCCCGTGCACTATACCGCCCTGCCCGGCTGGCACGGCGGGAAATACATGGATCTGCCGGCGGAGCCCCTCTTTACCTTCGGGGAGGGCCTGGGCTATACCACCTTCGCCTTCTCCGACCTCCGCTTCGACCCGGAAACCCTCCGGGCGGAAATCACCGTTTCCAACACCGGCAGCCGCCCCGGCCGGGAAACCGTCCAGGTCTATTTCCGGGATCTGGTCTGCCGGATTCTCACCCCCGTCAAGCGGCTCATCGCCTTCCGCCAGGTCGACCTGGCCCCGGGAGAAAGCAAAACCGTCCGTTTCGATCTGAAGCGGGAGGATTTCTCCTATGTGAATCCGGAGGAGGAGCGGGTGACCGATCCCGGCGAGTTCGAGCTGATGATCGGCCACAGCGCCAGGGACGAGGATCTGCAGCGGGTCACCTTTGCCCTGTGAAAAGGGCTCATCCCTGCTCCGTATGCCGAATCCCCGTTTCAAAAAATGGGACAGCGTCGTCCTCCGCCCCCGCTCGGTTTTCCCCGCGGAAAAGGGCCGCGGACACCCTTATATGATTTGAAAAGAGGAGGAACAGCACATGACAAGGATCGGTATTCTCGGCGCCGGCGGCATCGCCGCCACCATGGCCGGCACCCTCCGGAAGATGAAGGCCAACGGCGAGCCCGTCCGGCTCTGGGCCGTCGGCAGCCGGGAGGAGGAAAAAGCCCGGGCCTTCGCGGAGAAGGAAGGCTTCGAGAAAAGCTACGGCTCCTATGAAGCCCTGGCCGCGGATCCGGAGGTGGATCTGATCTACATCGCCTCCCCCCACAGCCATCACGCGGAGCACGCCCGCCTCTGCCTGGAAAACGGGAAGGCCATTCTCTGCGAAAAATCCTTTACCGCCAACGCCGCCCAGGCCCGGGAGGTACTTTCCCTGGCGAAGGAAAAGGGCATCCTGGCGGCGGAAGCCATCTGGACCCGCTACATGCCCTCCCGGAAGATGATAGACGATCTGATCCGGGACGGGGCCATCGGCGCGCCCCGGGTGCTGACGGCGAACCTGGGCTATCCGATCTGCAATGTGCCCCGCCTGCGGGATCCGAATCTGGCCGGCGGCGCCCTGCTGGACGTGGGCGTCTATGCGCTGAACTTCGCCTCCATGGTGCTGGGCAACGGCATTCGGCGCCGGGAAAGCTGCATGGTTCCCCTGGAAACCGGCGTGGATCTTTCCGACAGCATTACCTATTTCTATGACGGCGGCGTCATGGCCCAGCTCATGGCCACCTCCGCCTGCCAGACGGACCGCCGGGGCATCATCTACGGCGAAAAGGGCTTCCTGGTGGTCGAAAACATCAATAACCCCTCCCGGATCGAGATCTGGCCGGGCCGGAATCCGAAGGAGCCGTCCCAGGTGCTGCCCGTTCCCGCCCAGCTGACCGGATACGAGTATGAGGTCCGCGCCTGCATGAAGGCCCTGGAGGAAGGCGCCCTCGAGTGCCCCGAAATGCCCCACAGCGAAACCATCGCCCTCATGGAGCAGATGGACGCCCTCCGGGCGGACTGGGGGCTTCGCTATCCCTTTGAATAAAGCGGCATTTATTTCTCGCCTGGCCGGCCGTAAGGCGGCAAAGTATCCTTATGAATCGGAGGCGTCGGAATGCCCTTTCAGATCATCCGGAATGACATTACCCAGGTGGCGGCGGACGCCATCGTGAATTCCGCCAACCCGGATCCCACCTTCGGGGCCGGGACGGACGCGGCGATTTATCACGCCGCCGGGGCGGAGCGGCTGCTGGAGGCGCGGCGGAAAATCGGCCCCATTCCCGTGGGGCAGGCCGCCGCGACCCCGGCCTTTTCCCTTCCCGCCAAATATATCATCCATACCGTGGGTCCCTCCTGGCAGGGCGGGGATCACGGCGAGCGGGAGGCCGTCCGAAGCTGTTACCAAAGCTGCCTGTCCCTCGCCCTTTCCCTGGGCTGCGAGAGCATCGCCTTTCCCCTGATCGCCACGGGGGTTTACGGCTTTCCCCGGGCCGACGCCCTGCGCATCGCCGTTTCCGTCTTCAGCGATTTTCTGGCGGAGCACGAGATGCAGATCACCCTCGTGGTCTTCAACCGGGAGGCCTTCGTCCTCTCCGGGCGCATCTTCTCCGGCGTAAAGGCCTTTATCGATGAAAACTACGTCGCCGCCCGGGAGGAGGAGGAATACTTCCGTCTGGCTCCCCGGATGAGCATGAACCGTCCCCCCCGGGAGGAGCCTCCCATGCGGGGAAAGGCACCTGCCCGTCGGAAGCCGTTCTCCTGGCTGCGCAGCAAACCCGGTTCTTCCCCGGAGCAAACGGAAGATAATGCGGATGCTTCCCTCCCCGCGGCTCCCCCGCCGAAATCCGCGCGCCCGCCGCTGTCCCCGGCGGAGAGCCCCACGCCCCGTCCCGCGTCCCGTTCCCTGGAGGACGTGATCCGTCAGGCCGGGGAGACCTGGCAGCAAAGCCTCCTGCGTCTCATCGATGAAAAGGGCTATACGGATGTCGAGGTCTATAAGCGGGCCAATGTGGATCGCAAGCTCTTTTCCAAAATTCGCAGCAACCCGGATTATCAGCCGAAAAAAAGCACCGCCGTCGCCTTCGCCCTGGCGCTGCGGCTGAATCTGGATGAAACCCGGGATCTGCTGAGCCGGGCGGGATACGCGCTCTCCCCCAGCAGTCCCTTCGACCTGATCGTGGAATACTTTATCGACCAGAGAATCTACGATTCCTATACCATCAATCTGGCGCTGTTCGATTATCACCAGCCCCTGCTGGGCGCCTGAAAGCATGCCGGGCGCGCGAAAAAGCGGCTCCCTTCTTCAACGGAGGGGAGCCGCTTTTGCTGCTTTGGGATCAGTCGAGGAATTCCTCCCGGAGGGTGACGCCGAAATCCCGGGCGATGG
Source organism: uncultured Clostridia bacterium (assembly GCA_946613955.1). Next base: position 2,199 of record CAMOGC010000024.1, on the reverse strand, counting down.
CGCGGAGGCCGTCGTCGGTGATCGTCTGGATCTCCGGCAGGCCGGTGGATTTCTGCAGCACCCAGATCTGGGCGGATTTTTCGATCGTATGCATGAGTCCGAAGGTGATGTCGAAATCCGGGCCGGAGACGAAAAGCCCGTGCTGGGCCCAGACGGCGGCCTCGAAGGTCTTCATCTTTTCACAGGTGGCCAGGGCGATGTCCGCGCCGCCGGGCACCATCCAGGGCACGACGCCCACGCCGCCGGGGAAAACCACCGGGCATTCCGTCGCGCTCTTCCAAAGGGCCCGGGAAAAATCCCGATCCGTCAGCGGAACCACATAGGTCATGGCGATGACGTTGGGGGTATGCGCGTGATAGATGACCCGGGTCGCCCCGCCCGTCGCCTCTACCCGGACGGAGTGGTTCATGAAATGGGTGGGGAATTCGCTGGTGGGGCGGCCGCCGTTTACCAGGCCCCAGACGATCCGCCAGGCGTCGCCCCGCTCGTTGATCTCCACGACGCACAGGGAATCCTCCGGATTCAGGCTCACGTTGCGGAAGTATTTGCCGCTGCCGGTGACGATAAAGTATTCCCCGGCCAGGTTCTGCCCCGTTACGCCCATGGAAACCCAGGGGCGGGGCGTTTGATCGAAGAAGGGGCGCATGGCCTCGACCTCTTCCGCCTTCAGCCGGTAGGAAAGGTTGCCGCCGTTGCGCTCGTGCCAGCCCTGCAGCCAGCCGTCCTCGCAGACGCGGATGTAGCGTTTCATGATGTCCAGATCCAGAATGCTCATCTTGTTTTCTCCTCACTATCGTTTCTGACATTGGTTTTCTGTCGGGCTGCTTTTCGCCGGGCCTTTGAGCAGTCGGCGGGCGGCCCGGGCGGATGATCGTTTCCCTTCGCGCCGCCTCGCCGGGCCTCCCGGAAAAGCGGCGGCGAAAGAGGTTCGATCGCGGCGGGATTACCGGGTAATGATCTCGATGGGCAGGTTGAAGATCTTCGCTACCTTCACGAGGGTGTCCGCGTGCCGGCCGACGGCGGCGGCCATATGGTGGGTCGGGCCGGCCTCGCTCCAGCGGTTGACGAATTCCCGCGCCCCGATGGAAAAGCGGGTCCGCATGTTGGTATCCCCGAAGGTAAAGATGGGGCCTTCCTCATTGACGCCCTCGGCCACGATCATCTTGAAATGCCCGTCCCGGTCCTGCGTGATGGCCAGATACGTGACCGCCCCGGCGGGGGGATAGAACTGGGTCAGATAGCCGCCGCCGGTTTTCCCGTGGAAAACGGGAACGATCTTCATCGTGGGCTTCCGGGCCTGGGAGATGTCCGCGTCGCCGGAGCCGGAATGGCCGATGATGCAGATATCCTCGTTGAAGTCGATGGAATACATTTCGCTGAGCTGCCCGGTTCCGGAGATGACCTTCAGGATGCCCATCGCCATGGCCACCTTGATGTCCCCCTCCACGGCGCAGGCGGTTCCCTGGCGGATCAGCATGGAGAAGGCGGGAATCAGCATGGAATCCAGCTTGCCGGCGATGCCCTGGGCGAAGCCGTCGTAGTGGCTGGCGACAAAGCCCAGCTGCTCCTCCTTCACCCATTCCTCAAACGCCACGACGTATCTCGCCATGTCCCATACGGTCTCCACCGTGGCGCCGCCCTCGATGTCGAAGGTATCCAGAATGTCCTGCGCCTTCGCCCGGATGGCGGCCTCATCGGTAATGTGATCCGCGATGGCCCACATCTTCTCCCAGTCGAACTGCTTGGTATACAGGAACATCCGGTGATACAGGTTGGTTTCGTCGATATAGAGATCCATCATGCCCGGATAGGGGCGCCCGATCTGGGCCAGGTTGGTGTCCCGGAAACGGCGGCGCACCTGGGCCGCCCGGCACCAGTCCTCGATTTCGGCCGCCAGCGCCGGATCCCCGCCCTCGGAAACGCCGGTAATGACCGCGTGCCGCTTGCCGGCGCGCTCCAGGTCGGCCACCATCTCCCCCACCGCGCCGCAGGCGTAAAGCGTGCCCAGCCAGGTCGGCGTATCGGTATGGGCGTAATCCGGGGCCTTCATCTTCTGGATGTTGACCAGCACCACCGGCACGTCCAGATCCCGGACGGCGGGCAGCATGTTATAGGAGGTGGCGTAGGTCAGCAGCTGGAGAATCACCAGATCCACGTCCGCGGCGCGGAATTTGTCGCCGGCGGCCATGGCCTGCTCCT
>CAMOGC010000023.1 GCA_946613955.1 uncultured Clostridia bacterium | reverse complement strand
TTTTCTGGCACCCGTTGATATGAAAACCATATGGGCGCTGGCAGAGGAATTTCACTCTCCTTGTCTTTTTCAGAATCCCACAGGGTTTACAGGCTCAGGTCCTGTTCTTCAAAGCGCCTGACGCTGTGCTGGAAGCTGAGACAAGTGCCTCCGGCAAACAGCGCAAAGCCGCCGAGGGTGAACAGCAGCTTGTCGCCCATGTGCAGGGGATCCGGACGATCCAGCACATCCCGGAGGAACGGAACCGTATAGGTGCCGACGATCTCCCCGATGATACAGAGGAAAACCGCTGCCGAGGCGGCCAGGAAGGGCAGGCCCGGCTTGTTGATGTCGCGGTAATACAGCGGGAAGAAAATCATGTTGTAGACCGCGAAGAGGATCGCAGCCTCGCCCAGCAGCGCCACACCCGCGTCCAGCCCTGCCGGGTTCGGCATGCAGCCGATCTGATTCTTGACCAGGATAAAAAGTCCTATCAGCAGCAGATCCGCTGCCTGCAGCGCGGCGCAGAAGAGAATCCGGGCCCTGACCGCGTCCCGGCGGGAAACCGGAAGGGTCAGCGTGTAGACCGCGTCGTGATTTTCACGCGCTGTCAGGCAGATAAAATAGATCGCAAGTCCCATATAGAAACAGCTGACCCCGTAGGGATAACCGGGCACCAGAATCAGCGCCGAACACAGGAGCATAAAATACCCCATCGGATGCATACACAGCTTCCACTCCTTCATCAACAGCTTCACAGCTCGCTTACCCCCTTCTCCAGGTGGATCATAATCTCTTCCAGGCTGGCTTCCCGGCTTTTGATTGTCTCTGCGTCCTCTTTCGCAAGCAGCAGGGTAAACCCGTCACGGGTCCGGCAGACGCCGCGGACTGCTTTTTTCACTTCTTCCGGGACTTTTCCGGGAACCTCGGCAATCCGCCATGCTTCGCGGAAACGGTTCAGGTTTTCGTCTGCCTTCAGACGGCCTTCCTGCAGGAAAAGAATCCGGTCCGCGCATTTTTCCAGGTCGGAAGTGATATGCGTGGAAAAGAAGATGGTTTTTCCTTCATCCCGAAGCCGCAGAAAAATCTCCACGAGTTCCTCACGGCTTACGGGGTCCAGTCCGCTGGTGGGTTCGTCCAGGATCAGCAGCTCCGCTCCGTGGCTCAGCGCGAGCGCCAGCGCGTATTTGATTTTCATGCCGTTGGAAAGCTCCGCCGGCGTTTTCTTTTCCTCCAGGGCAAAGATCTCCATGTATTTCCGGTACGCCCCGTCGTCCCACCGCGGGTAGAAGGTTTTCGTCACGGCGGTAATCGTCCTGAGCGGCTTCCGGGTATAGTAGGTCATTCCGGCGGATACAAAGCCGATCTTTTCCTTTATCTCCCGGTCGTGCTCCGGATAAGGCATGCCGAAAAAGGAGATTTCTCCGGCATCCGGACGGACAAAGGAAAGCAGAGCATTGATCGTCGTGGTCTTGCCGGCACCGTTCCGTCCGATGAAGCCGGTGACGCTTCCCGCTTCCAGGCGGAAGGACACATCTTCCAGGGAAAAGGCCGGATAACGCTTGCACAATCCCCGCACAACCAGGAGGTTTTTCCTTTCAGAACCATTGCTTTCAAAAGCCATTTTTAATTCCCTCCGCAACACCTATAAAGAAATTCGCGTCCACCAGCGCCAGTCCGCTGTTTTCATCCCCGAGCACCATCAGCTGGTCCCCGGGCTGAATGTGAAAAACACGCCTGGCGCGGACCGGAATTACGATCTGGCCTTTGTCTCCCACGGTTACAAGCCCGAACATATGCTTCCCCCGCATGCCCGGCTTGCCGTCCAGCTCAAAGGCAGGGGCGTTGACCAGATCGTCCAGTGACACCTTCAGCACCGAAGCCAGACGGCCGGACATTTCCAGGTCCGGAACGCTTTCTCCGGCTTCCCATTTCGTGATCGTCTGCCGGGCGACGCCGACCGCCTCCGCCAGCGCTTCCTGCGTCATATTGTTCTGCTTCCGAAGTTTCTGAAGATTCTCACCGATCATACATTTCCCACCTTTCGGAAATGATCATAATCCCGGTAATATACCGTGTCAATCAACGCCCGCGGACAAAAGACCGTAGAAATGTAACTTATCGGTGACAAAGCGGATGAGCGGGATGCCGATTACCATCTTCTCCATTCACGGAAAAAAACAGAATTGTTTACCGTGTGCAAGATGATGCCATCGTGATTATCAGCCGCAGAAATCATTACGCGGGTGGTTGATGAAGCAGCCGGATCGTGGTACAATCTTCATCGAACCAAGGCCGGCGGCGGAACGGTTCCGCCGGCATGAAAACCAAAAAAGGAGCCTGAATGCCATGAAGAAAACCGGAGCCTGGGTAATTGCGGCGCTGCTGGCGTTTTCCTGTCTCTTCGGCGCCCTGGCCGAGCCGACGGTCATCGAGCCGGACATGAGCCTGGCGGTGGAAAAAAGCGTTTCCGATTCCCTGGCGGAGACGAATCCGGAGGTGGAGGGTGAAAGCCCGCTGACCGGTCTGAAGACGGACGAAAGCTATACTCCGATCACGCTCGTTCTGGATAACTCGCCCGAGGTTTATCCCCACTGGGGCGTCGCCGAGGCGGACTGGCTCATTCAGGTTCCGATTCGCAAGGACGGCGGGACCCGGCTCATCGCCCTCTATGGCGGCGCCTATCCCGAGCAGGCCGGCGGCGTCCGCTCGGCCCGGATGACGACCCTGCCGGTGGCGACGATGTTTACCGCCGCGATGGCCTGCGGCGGATGGCCGCCCAACTCCAGCGAGGATATCAGCGTGGCCCACTGGATCGACAAATGGGATTTCAATAAGCCCATCCGGTATTATAACCTGCTGGGAGGGAAATACCGGGAACGGGTGGATTTCCTCCCCGAGCCCCAGAATCTGAGCGCCCATATCGATCAGATTCACCAGTCCCTGGCGGAGCGGAAGGTGAAGTTCCAGAAGCGCTCCTTCCTCTTCTCCGATCTCCCTCTGACCGGAGGGGACGCGGCCACGGCGGTCAGCACGGATTTTCTCGCCTGGAACAAGGATCCGGAAAAGCGCCTGCGGAATGAAAACAGCTCCGCATCCTTCGCCTACGAGGCGGGCAAGGGCTATCTCCGGACCTCGAAGGCTGGGCTCTACACGGATCGGAAATCCGGGGAGCCGGTGGTTTTCGCCAATCTGGTGATCCTCCGCTGCCCCATTGAGTGGGGAGGCGGGGATTATCCCTATTATCGGAATCATCTGGCCGGCAGCGGGCAGGCCGAGTTTTTCCAGGACGGAAGGCATTTTTCCGGCGCCTGGTACCGGGCCGGAAAGCAGTCCCGGCTGGTGCTGCTCGACGAAAGCGGAAAGGAAATCTCCCTCCGGCGGGGAAAAACCTTCCTCATCATCGGCGACGAGCACGTCCGGATCTCCTACGAATAAAATGAAGGGGAGGCGGTTTTTCCGCCCCCTCTTTTTTTACCTTCCCAGCAGGAAGGCGATATCCTCCAGGCTGGCGCTGGTCACAGAGCCGTCGTCGTCGGAAATCACCTGCCGGATCACTTCCTTCTTCTGATCCTGCAGTTCCACAACCCGCTGCTCAATGCTTTCTCCGGCAATCAGCTTGATCACTTCCACATTCCGTGTCTGCCCAATGCGGTGCGTCCGGTCTGAGGCCTGGTTTTCCGCCGCGACGTTCCACCATGGATCCAGATGAATCACCGTATCCGCGCCCGTAAGGTTCAGCCCGGTCCCTCCGGCCTTCAGGGATATCAGAAAAACATCCGTCCCGCTGCCGTTGTTGAAGGAATCCATCATCTTCACCCGTTCCTTCGCCGGGGTGGCCCCGCTGAGAAAATAAACAGGGATGCCCTGCCGGGCCAGCATTTCCTGAACCTCCTCCAGGGCCTTGACAAACTGAGAGAAAATCAGAATCCGGTGGTTGTTTGCCAGATATTCCGGAATCAGCGTCGACAGCATTTCCATCTTTCCGCTGCCCCCCTGATATCCCTGCACAAACAGGCCCGGATCCACGCATACCTGGCGAAGCCGCGTCAGATAAGGCAGCATGTCGAAGGCTTTTCCTCCCTCCTCCAGGGCCTTCCGGGCATCCTGGCGCAGAGCGTCATAGATTTTCCGCTGTTCCCCGCTCATGTCCGTCGAAAGGATACGCTCATATTTCGCCGGAAGATCTTCCAGCACATCTTCCTTGACCCTGCGAAGGATGAACGGCCCAGCTTTCCGGGCAATGATCCCGGGATCCGTATTCTGGAACGCTGACAGTTCCTCAAAATAACCCGGCATAATGAAATCAAAGATACTCCACAGGTCGATGACGCTGTTTTCAATCGGGGTACCGGTCAGCGCGAAACGGTGGCAGGCCTTCAGCTCCTTGACCGATTTGGTTTTCAGCGCGTTGACGTTCTTGATGTACTGCGCCTCGTCCAGAATGACGTAATTGAATTCCCCCCTGTATTTTGCAATGTCATTCCGCAGGGTGTCATAAGAGGTAATGTAGACCGCCCGCTCCTTTTCCTGGATACCGGCAATTAGCTCGCTGCGCCGGCTGTCCGTCCCATAGATCGCCGTCACGCGAAGCGTCCCGTCAAACCGGGCGAACTCGCTGACCCAATTGAAGATCAGGCTCTTGGGGCAAATGACCAGACTGGGCTTTCGGCTTCGGTCGCTTTTCAGCAGCGCGATGATCTGGATCGTCTTGCCCAGACCCATGTCGTCCGCGAGGATGCCGCCCATATTGTATTTGGTCAGGACGGACAGCCACCGGAATCCCTCCGCCTGATAATCCCGCAGAGGAGATTTCAGCGTCGGTACGGGGATTTCCGTCTCCTTGAAGGAGCGGATTTCCTCGATCATGTCTCTCAGATATTTGTCCACCCGGCAGCTTCTTTCATGGGAAAAGGCCTTGATGGCCGTCACCATGGAGACGGTCTTTTTCTCGTACAGGTTTTTCGGATCCATCTGGAAATCCTGGACCGTGTCGCCAAAATCCCGGGCCGCTTCGCTGTCCAGATCTACAATGCGTTCGCCATCCAGCAAAATGTATTTTCTTTTTTTTCGCAGTCCCTCGATGATCTGCTCCAGCTCCGATTCGGAAAACTCGCTCTTTTCCAGAAAAACGCGCACGATGCTGTTCTGATAGGTGACCCGGATAACCGGCCGTCCGACCGATTTCAGTTCCTTGTTTTTCAGGGACTCGGACAGATAAACATTCGTCAGGGTCTTCAGCCGGGTAAAGTCCATCTTGAAGAACGCCAGCACCCTGCTCTCCTCCGCCAGCTTCCCATCCGCAAAGCCCAGGCTTTGCAGATAGTTGTCCAGCAATTCCACCTTGACCCGGTCGATCCTTTCCGTCAGCTTCTCCGCGTCGATCTCGCTGCCTTCCCGAAGAACAACCGTGCGGGCGGAAATCACGCCCCTTTCAAAGTCAAAATAGGTATTCAGGCGGATCTGGCTCAGGGTGAAGTCCTTTTCCACCGCCTTATCCACGCTGAATTTTTCGAAGAAACGGGCGTAGATGTTTTTTCGGAAATCCTTCAGGATGGGCTGGATGCTGACATGAGGATTCCGCTCGATCAGGCTGATCAGGCCGATTTCCTCCGCCGATCCTTCCACCCGGTCGATCACCGCGTCCTTTCCGCCGCCCCCCTCCGTCAGCAGATACCCTTTTCCCTCCAGATTCATGAACTCCTGCCGTCCTTTTCGGACGTCCGTGCTCAGAACATAATTCTTGCTGATTTTCAGGCCGATTTCCTGATTATCCATCCGCAGCCTGCAGGGGACATCGTTGAAGAAAACCGTTCTTCCGGACAGATGCTCGAGCACGGTGCCCATCAGCGCGTCGCTGATGGAGATATACCGTTTGTTACCCGATTCTCCCCGTCTCCCCTTGGTGTATTTTGCGGTCGTCAGCTGCCGGATCAGGCCGGCGTCGGCTTCCTCCAGGTTTTCCGCCTCATGGGTCAGGATCAGGTCCTTGCCGTATTCGACGGTGGCGCCGGTGCGGAAGGCTTTGAGAAACTCCACCGCGTCCTTGACCACGTATTTCCGCCCGCGGCCGATCCGGAAGGCCATGGCGTTCGACCCTTCCGAGCGATAGAGCAGCCATTCGATTCCGACCTTCCCGGTCTCCGTATAGTGTATCTTTTCCTCCGCCAGGGATTCCAGCAGTTTCGTGTAATCCCGGAAGAAAGGACGGTTTGCCTGTTCAAACATGTCCCTGGCCACCGCGTCCCGGGTCGTCTCGAAGGCTTCGTTATACTTTTCCTCCCGGCCTTCCAGGCAGACCTTCCGAATCAGCTCCGGCGAATAGCCGAGGTCCTTATAGAAATCTGACCGAATGAAGCGCAGCTTTCCCTTTTCTTCCCTGACCTCGAGAACGCTCATCCCCGTCTCCGGATTCCGGATGCTGAAATCGGCGTATATTTCCTTTTCCTTCCGTACGATTTCATATCCGCAGGTAAAGCAGGTTTTCAGTTCTCTTTCCGGATCTCCCTCCCGCGGGTTAAAATCCTTCATGAATTGCTGTTTCCCGTCTCCGAAATGGTATTCCAGGTCGTCCTTAAGCTGGAAGCGGATATGGAAAAGCAGCAGCCGGTTATCCGGCAGTTTTTCCGCCTGAGCGATCACTTCCTTCTTCAGGTCTTCATTCTTTGTATTCACAGCCCTGGCCGCGGCGTGAAGCAGGAAGCGTCCGCGGGTCGCCGGATCGCTGTCCGCCAGGAGCTCGTCCATGATAAACTGAAGGCTGTTTTTCGTCAGGGGCGTGTTCCAGATCAGCTTCAGCTGGTCTTCCCTGGCCAATCCGCGAATTTCCTCCAGGGTCATGGAAATGTTCCTCAGCCGGCTGTAAATCTCTACCTTCTGATCCGTCGACAGCTTCGCCACCAGGCGCCGCAGAACCTCTGTCGCCTGATCCGTGAAGAACGTTCCGTCCAGTTTCTCAGCCACGTGCGCAATCTGATCCGCCTCCAGCTCCGGCTCTTCCGCGATCATCATCAGAAAGGGAAGGTCCGTCTGTTCGATCGGATTCTCCCCTTCCGCCAAATAGCGCAGCAGGCCCTTCATATCCTCCCGGTATTTCAGCAGGAACGCCTTATACGGATGTTCCGTATAGTCATCCTTCTCATCCATGGCCTTGCTGATCCGCTGATATTCCTTCAGCACCCGTTTCAGGCTGGTTCGGTTGGAGCGATGCTGCCGATCCTCATATTCTTCAGGGTCCGCGTATGCGCCGCCGGCCAGAACAGCCTGCCGATAACCCGGATCCTCAAACAGCGCGATCAGCAGTTCCGGGAATACTTCTTCCATGAACTTCGCGTTGTAGTTGTACGCGGGGTCCAGATCCAGCAGGTACCTGTGATACTTCCAGTAATACGCATCGCTGTGCGCGGAGCGGAGCAGGGAGATAATCTTCTTCGTATCGTTCACCAGCTGAGCGTTGCGTGTTTTGTTGCCCAGCTCTATCGTCAGATCCTTCAAATCCTGCTCCAGCAGGACGGATTTGTCCACAGGCGCGTCCGTGGTCACATACCGATGCTGCAGCTTTACAAGCCTCTCCCGCAGAAAGTCGTACGCCGCGCGTTTGTGGCCGCAACCCTGCTGACCGCAGGAGCAATCCGCCTTGTATCTCCCCCATCTTTCTTCGTTTTTCGCCACCGTGACCCGGGAGGATCCTGTTCCAACCTTCAGATCCGCCAGCAGGGTCTGCCCCTCTCCGGAGGAAAAAGAGCACGTGCCTTCGGACATGACCTTCTCATATTCCGCCTTGCCTTTCCTGCTCAGCGATTCACCCCATATGGAGGACGCGGAATGCATGCGCAGCTCTTCAATGGCGTCATTGAAATCCATGGCATTTCCCGCCGGCAGCAGATTTCCGTCCTCATAAAAGGCCTTCTGAAACGCTTCCCGGTCCTTCAGGTCAAAAAGAATGCCAAAGCCATGCTCACGATCCAGCGTATAAACCCATTGGGTTGAATAATATCGAGCCATGATTTCTTCTCTCTTTCTTTCGTCCGTCGTCCATCGTCCGCCAAGGTTCCCGCCGCGCACGGCCCGCGCCCGCTCTCACCGGACCAGGCTCCTGCCGCAAGGGCGGCGGAAACGCGGATAACTGTTTGTACTATATCACCCGAAGAGAAGGAAAACAAGCGGATAGGAAACGACTCTGGCGCAGCCTGAAAGGGATTTTTTCGTGGTCTGAAAGCGCTTTCTTTTTCGTTGACTTCCCTGGGCGGGTGAAGTAGAATAAGCCGAAATTCCGGAAAGGATGGCAGGCGCGTGGCGACGGATTTTACCAAAGGCAAGGTGACCCCGGAGCTGATCCGGTTTACGATTCCCCTCGTGCTGGGGAACCTGTTTCAATTGCTCTACAACGCCGTGGACAGCGTCATCGTCGGCCGCTATGTCGGCAAGGAGGCGCTGGCCGCTGTGGGCACCTCCAATCCGCTGATGACCCTCGTGATTCTCTTTTTCAACGGCATCACCCTGGGCGCCGGCATCCTGATCGGCAATCATTACGGCGCGAAGGATTACAAAACCCTCCGCCGCCAGATCAGCACCACGATGCTGGGCGGCCTGGCCTTCGCCCTGGCGGTCTCCGTGGTGTTCATTCTCCTCGCCCATCCCCTCTTCTCCCTGATGCAGGTGGAGGAATCCGTCCGGGATCTGGCCGTTTCCTATATGCGGATCATCTTCATGGGTCTGGTCTTTACCTTTATGTATAACTGCTTCGCCAGCATCCTCCGGGCCATCGGCGACAGTGTCGGGCCCCTGGTGTTCCTGGTGATCAGCGCGGTGCTCAACGTCCTGGGGGATCTGGTCTTCGTCGCCTGGCTGGGCTGGGGAATCCGGGGCGCCGCCTTTTCGACCGTCCTGTGCGAAGCCCTCAGCGCTGTTCTCTGCATGATTTATATCCAGAAAAAGGAGCCCGTCCTGCGGCTGGGGCGGGAGTGGCTGGTGTTTGACAAAAGCCTCTTCCGGACGACCGTTTCCTACGGCTGGACCTCCGCCATGCAGCAGGCCACCGTCCAGCTCGGCAAAATCGGCGTCCAGACCATTATCAACACCCTGGGCGTCTCGGTCATGGCCGCCTTTACCATCGTCAGCCGCATCGACGACATGGCCACCATTCCCCAGCAGAACATCGGCCACGCCATGACCTCCTTCATGGCCATCAACCGGGGCGCCGGCGAAACCGGCCGCATGAAGGAGGGCTTCCGCAAGGGCGTCATGATCGAAATGATCTACAGCCTGATCATCTTCGCCGTGGCCCTGATCTTTGCCCGGCCGCTGGTCGCCATGGCGACGGCGGACGAGAGCGTGATCGCGCAGGGCGTCATCTATCTGCGGCTGATTTCGTTTATGTATTTCCTCCCTGGCCTGACCAACGTGATCCAGGGATTCTTCCGCGGAATCGGGGATCTGAAGATTACCCTCATCAGCAGCCTGACCAACATGGGCGTCCGGGTGCTGGCGGCGGCTGTGCTGGTCTTCGTCTTCCGCATGGGCATGCAGGCGGTGCCCCTGGCCTGCATGGCCGGCTGGTTCGCCATGCTGGCGGCGGAGGTTCCCCTGCTGCTGAAAATCCTGAAGGATCCCCAGCTGCGCCGCCCCGCCGCCCGTAAAAAGGCGCTGTAACGTTTTCCGCCTTCCGGCACCCTGTTTCGGAATTGGGAAAGGAGATTTTCCATGCGCAATGTAACCTCCTCCGTCCAGATTGTCCTGCCCCAGCACTGCAACGGATATAAAAAACCCCGTCTCTTCGGCGGCCAGATGATGGCCTGGATTGACATCATCGGAGCCGTGGCCGCCCGGCGGTTTACCGGCAAGGCGGTTACCACCATCTGCGTGGACAACCTGAACTTTATCGCCCCGGCCTATCTGAACGATACCGTCGTGCAGGAAGCCTGGGTCACCTGGTCCGGGCGCACCTCCCTGGAGGTTCGGGTGGACAGCTATGTGGAAAAGCTGGACGGGAGCCGCCGGCTTATCAACAAGGCCTACGCGGTCTACGTCGCCCTGGACGAGGAGGATCGGCCCTCCCCCGTTCCCGCCTTCGAGCCGGAAAACACCGAGGAAACCCTGGAATACGCCGGCGCCCTGGAGCGGCGCCAGAACCGGCTGGCCCGGACGGGCGCGAACTGAAGGCTCGACGCCAAATCTCCGAACGCACGCGAACCGGCCTTTCATCGCCATCCCCCGGACCGTGGCGAACGGCCAGCCGTCTCCAGAACCGTCCGGCCCGGAGGAGATCAAATTGATGCGCCTGTGTTTTTCCCAAATACAGGATTTCCGGGAAGACATGTCGAATTTAGAAAACAGGGGAAGTTTGTTCCGTCCCTGCCCGTAGGGCGGCGGATGCTTCCCTCCCGCGAGGCGCCGCGGCCCGAAGCGCCGGAAGAAAGGCGGTTTCCTTTCCAAAGGCCCGGCCCGCCGCCCCTGGCGGACAGTGTGGGAAAACATCCGTTTTCCCGGAAAGAGAGGTTTTGTATCGATGAAAGATAAAGCGCAGCCGGCGGGAGACCTGTTCTCCTGCCCCGTCAAGGTCAAGGACATGGGCGGCCAGGCGGTCATGGAGGGCGTCATGATGCGCTCCGGCAACGCCACCGCCGTCACCGTCCGGCGCCCGGACGGAACCCTGGTGACCCAAAGGACGCCCTTCGTTCCCCTGAAGGAAAAGCATCCCTGGATGGGGCTTCCCTTCATCCGCGGCGCCGTGAACATGGTGACCATGCTCTACTTTGGCATGAACACCCTCGAGGCTTCCACGAAGATGCTCGGGATTCTGGACGAGGAGCCCACGAAGTTTGAAAAATGGCTTTCCGCAAAGCTCGGCAAGGGCATTGACAAAATCGTCATGGGCGTGGCCATCGTCATGGCGGTCGTCCTGAGCGTGGCGCTGTTTATCGCCGTGCCCGCCGGGGTGGAAAGCCTGCTGAAGGCCGCGGGCATGGGCCCGGTCGGCTATACGCTGCTGGGCGGCCTGCTGAAGATCATGATCCTGATGGGATACATGATCGGCGTGGGCTTTGTGCCGGACATCCGGCGGACGTTTCAGTATCACGGGGCGGAGCATAAATCCGTCCACTGCTACGATTCCGATCTGCCGCTGACGCCTGAAAACGCCCAGACCTTCTCCCGCCTCCATCCCCGGTGCGGAACGGCCTTCCTGCTGATCGTCTTTTCCGTCAGCATCCTGCTGTTCCTGGTGCTTAACGTCGCTTTCCCCATCAGCAACTATTTCCTGCGCCTTCTGTCCCATCTGGTCATGCTGCCCCTGGTCGCCGGGGTCAGCTATGAGGTGCTGATGGGCCTGGCGCACCACAACGGCAAGATCGCGCGGATTCTTCGCTGGCCCGGCCTCCAGATGCAGCGGCTGACCACGCGGGAGCCGGATCTTTCCATGCTGGAATGCGCCATCGTTTCCGTCAATGTGGTGCTCAACGGCCTGCCCGCTCACGCGCAAAAGACGCCGGAGGGCTGGGCGATTCTCCACAATTATCACGAGTCCGAGGCCGGATACCAGCCCTCCGAAGCGGAGAGGGCGGAGATTCCCGCCGAAGGACCCGCCGCATGAAAATGACTCCGTTTCTTCATCCGGACGCCGGGGATCCCGGCGTTCCGGTTTTTCTGTCTCCCCGCGCGGCGCTGCTGGCCGCGGCCAGGGAGCTGCAGGCCGCCGGTGTCCCGGATCCGGCCTATGACGCCGCCGCCCTGCTCTCCGCCGTTACGGGAGAGCCGCCCCTGCTTCTCCGGATGGAAACGGAGAAGACGCTGACCGAAGCGCAGGCGCGTTCCTTCCGGGCGCTGATGGACCGCCGCCTGGCCCGGGAGCCCCTGCAGCATCTGCTGGGCACGGTTCCGTTCTGCTCGCTGACCTTTCGCGTGTCTCCGGACGCGCTGATCCCCCGGCCGGAAACGGAGCTCCTGGCCGAATGGGCCCTGGAGGAGCTGGCCTCCGCCGGCCTTCCCTCCCCCGCGGTGCTGGATCTTTGCTGCGGCACCGGCTGCATCGGGCTGACCGTCGGAAAGCGGATGCCCGCCTGCCGGCTTACGCTGACGGATCTGAGCGAGGGCGCCCTGGCCCTGGCTTCGGAAAACGCCCGGCTGCTGGGCGTCTCCGCGCGCTTCCTTCGGGGGGATCTCTGGGAGCCCGTCGGAGAAGCGGCTTTTGATCTGATCGTTTCAAACCCGCCCTATATTCCCTCCGCCGAATGCGACTCCCTGCAGCCGGAGGTGATGCGGGAACCCCGCATGGCGCTGGACGGAGGCGCGGACGGGCTGGATTTCTACCGCCGCATCGCCCGGGACGCCTCCGCCCATCTGAACCCCGGCGGGCGAATCCTGTTGGAGGCCGGCTTCGGTGAGGCGAAGGCCGTCGCCGCGCTCCTGGAAGCCGCCGGCGCGGAAAGCATCGGCATCCGGGCCGACGACGCCGGGATTGATCGGATGATCCTGGCCCGCTGGCCCTGACCCGGAAGAGGAGAAAACATGTTCGACAAGCTTGCCTCCCTGAAGGCGCGATATGAGGAACTGACCCAGGCCATGGCCCAGCCCGAGGTTTCGACGGACTATCCCCGCCTGCAGGAGATCCTGCGGGAGCGGGCCCGGCTGGAGGAAACGGTCTCCGCCTGGGACCGGTATCAGGAAATGCAGCGGCACCTGGGCGAGGCCCGGGAGCTTCTCTCCGATCCGCTGATGGCGGAGGAAGCCCGGGCGGAGGCCGTCCGTTTGGAGGAAGCCTCCGCGGCGGCGCTGGAGGAGCTGAAGATGCTGCTGGTGCCCCCGGATCCGATGGATTCCCGGAACGTGATGATGGAGATCCGCGCCGGCGTCGGCGGGGAGGAAGCGGCCCTCTTCGCGGCGGATCTGATGCGGATGTATCTGAAATACTGCGACCGCGGCGGCCTGAAGGCGGAGATTCTCTCCCTGAGCGATACGGAGCTGGGGGGCGTCACGGAGGCGCTGCTGATGATTTCCGGCCCGGACGCCTATGCCCGGATGAAGTATGAAAGCGGCGTTCACTGCGTCAAGCGGGTGCCGGTCACGGAAAGCGGCGGCCGCATCCATACCTCGACGGCCTCCGTCGCCGTCTTCCCCGAGGCGAAGGAATCGGAAGTGGAAATCCGGCCGGAGGATCTGAAGATCGACGTTTTCCACGCCTCCGGCCACGGCGGCCAGGGGGTCAATACCACCGACAGCGCCGTCCGCATGACCCACCTGCCCACCGGCACGGTGGTAACCTGCCAGGATGAGCGCAGCCAGCTGCAAAACAAGGCCAAAGCCCTGGCCGTGCTCCGCAGCCGCCTGCTGGACGCCCGTCGGGAGGCCGAGCGGGCCGCCCGGGACGCGGACCGGCGGGATCAGATCGGCGGCGGGGACCGGAGCCAGCGGATCAGAACCTACTATTTCAACCATGACTATGTGGTGGATCACCGGCTGGGGCTGACCGTGCCCCGGGTTTCCTCCACCATGAACGGGGATCTGGATCCCTTTATCCGGGCGCTTCGCCTGAAGGGAGCCGGCGGCTGATTTCCTTTGCTCTCCGGGCCGTAA
>CAMOGC010000022.1 GCA_946613955.1 uncultured Clostridia bacterium | reverse complement strand
TCTGGCCTGCTCCGCGGGCTTTGCCATCGCCTTTAACGCCCGGATGAAGGAGAAGAAGGAGCCTGCGGAGCCGAACGGGGAAGCGGTGGCCGGATAAGGGCGATTTTCCGTCCCGAGCGGGCGAAGACCCGGACGCGAGAAAAGGAAACCTGTCCGCCCCGGACGAGCCGGGAACTCTGCCGGAGGAACCATGAGCCGGGATTCGCCTTCGGGCGGGCCCGGAAAACGAAAAGAGGGCGAGGAGAATGGAAGAAAAAGTGTCCGCGGGGAAAATGCCCGAGGGCGAAGAGCTGACGAAGGCCCTGGCGGAAGCCTACAAGCGCTATCAGCGGAACATCCGCGCGGCGGATGAGGACGTTTACAGGCTGACCCTGGGCGCCCGGCAGGGGGTGCCGGAGAAGGAACTGCTGGCCCTGGCGCTGGCCACCCTGGAAAAATGCGAATAAAAAAGTTCAGCCGTCCCGGCACCGGGGCGGCTTTTCTGGCGCTTTTCGGGACGGCCGCGGAAAGACGGCACCTGCTCCGGATGCCGCGCGGGAGTCGGGGACCAGGAGACCGGCATGCGCGACTGACGGGAAGTGCTGGCCGCGCGGGAGGCGGGAACCAAAAAACCCGGGGCCGGCGGATGCCGGCCCCGGGTTTTGCGCAGGGCGCGTATTTTCGCGTTTTTTCGGATGGATTATCCCTCGATGGCGATGGTCCGCTTCTTGGGCAGCTCGGGCGCCTTCTTCGGGACGGTCAGGGTCAGGACGCCGTTTTCCATCTTGGCCTGGATGTCTTCCTCCGTCAGGTTTTCGCCGACGAAGAAGCTCCGGCTCATGGTTCCGGCGTAGCGCTCCTGGCGGAGCACCTTCCCGGTCTTCTCGTCCTTCTCGTCCTTGTCCAGGGCCTTATGGGCGGTAATGCTCAGGCAGCCCTTTTCCAGGGTCAGCTCCACGTCTTCCTTCTTGAAGCCGGGCAGGTCGATGTCCACCTGGTAGCCGTTTTCCAGCTCCCGCACGTCGGTCTTCATCAGGTTCTTTTCCCGATGCCCATACAGCGCGTTCTGGTTTCCGAAAAACTCCCGATCCAGGTCATTCATCCAGCGGTCCATCAGGTCTTCTCCAAAGATACTCGGCAGATACATCATGTTCATTTCCTCCTTTATCCCGGCGGGGCCGGGGGTGTAATCCTTTTTTCGCGGCCCGGGCGCCTCCCCTCGGAGGCCCTCTCCCTGACTGCAGACGTATCATAGCACATTTATTAGCACTCGTCAATAGTGAGTGCTAATAATTTATGTGAAAATTAGGTGAAAAATGGATAAAACCGGGCAAGGAAACAGGAAAAACAATCCGATCCGCCGGGCAGGAATCAAACCGGCCGAAAGCGAAACAATATAGGAAGAGCAAATCCGCCCCGGAGGGCGCTTTCCCAAAGCAGACAAAAGGAGGAGTTCCCCCATGAAAATGACCTTTCGCTGGTATGGCAGCAAGATCGACCCGATCCCCCTGAAATACGTGAAACAGATCCCCGGGATGACCGGCCTGATGGGGCTGCTGGACAAGCCCGCCGGCGTCGACTGGCCGGAGGCGGAGTTCCAGGCCCTGAAAAAGGAAGTCAACGACGCGGGGCTGGAAATCGAAGTTATCGAATCCGTCAACGTCCATGAGGACATCAAGATGGGCCTTCCCTCCCGGGAGGAATACATCGCCAACTATATTTCCACCATCCGGATGCTGGCCCGCAACGGGGTCAAGGTGATCGTGTACAATTTCATGCCGGTTTTCGACTGGCTGCGGACGGATCTGGCCCGGGTCATTCCCGAGGACGGCAGCAACTCCCTGTATTTCGACGAGAAGGATCTGGGCGAGATGGGCCCGCTGGAGATCGTCCGCAAAACCGCGGAGGATTCCAAGGGCTTTACCCTGCCGGGATGGGAGCCGGAGCGGCTGGCCCTGCTGGAGAAGACGCTGAAGCAGTACGAGGGGATCGGGCCCGACGATCTGCGGAAAAACTTCAAGTATTTCCTGGACGCGGTGATCCCCGTGTGCGAGGAGGTCGGGGTGCGGATGGCCTGCCATCCGGACGATCCGGCCTGGCCCATTTTCGGCCTGCCCCGGATTACCCACAGCCAGGCGGATTTCGACAAGATGGTGGCGCTGCACGACAGCCCCGCCAACACCCTGTGCCTGTGCACCGGCTCCCTGGGGAGCAACCCGGAGAACGATATCCCGGCCATCATCCGGCATTTCGGAAAGATGGACCGGATCGGCGCCATGCACGTCCGGAACGTCAAGTATCTGGGATACCACCATTTCCGGGAGGCGGCCCATCTGTCCTGCACGGGGGATCTGGACCTCTATGAGATCATGAAGGCGATTTACGAAACCGTTCCGGATACCTATATCCGCCCGGACCACGGCCGGATGATCTGGGACGAGGAGGGCCGCCCCGGATACGGCCTGTATGACCGGGCGCTGGGCGCCGCCTATATCAACGGCCTGTGGGAGGCCATCGAGAAGGAAAACCGGTAAGCGCGGGCCGACTCGGCCTGAAAGCTGAAGAAGGGCCGCCGGCGGCGGAAAAAGGAAGCCGCGGGCGGCCCGATTTCTATGGAAACAAAGATCCCGCGCCGGGAAAGGGGCCGTCAGTGCCGGCAGATGCGCCGGCCCGGCCAGCCCCCTGCGGCGACGGGAAAAGGGAGGAAGATTCATGAAATATGTGATCGCCAGGGACGGCAGCGGGGATTTCGACAGCATCCAGGCGGCGGTGGACGCGGTGCCGCTGGATAACCGGACGGAGACGATCCTGGAGATCCGGGAAGGGGTCTATGAGGGCCGGCTGATTGTGCACCGGGATCACGTCTGCCTGCGGGGCGTCGGAGATCCCGCCCGGGTGATCCTGACGGGGATCGGCTCGGCGAAGGATCTTTTTCCCGACGGCCGGGAGCGGGAAACCTTCCTGTCCTTCACGGTGCTGGTTACGGGGGACGACGTGACCCTGGAAAACCTGACCATCCGCAACGAGGCGGGGGACGGCCGGAAGGTGGGCCAGGCGGTGGCGCTGTATCTGGCGGGGGATCGGGACGTCTGCCGGGGGTGCCGGCTGGAGGCCCGGCAGGATACCCTGTTCTGCGGCCCGACCATGCCCCTGGTGGAGCGGGATATCGCTCCGCGGGTCAGCCTGGCGGAAAGCGTGCCGGCGGTCAACGAGCCTTCCGAGACCCACGGGCGGGCGTATTTCGAAAACTGCCGGATTCAGGGCGACATCGATTTTATTTTCGGTTCCTACCGGTGCTGGTTTGAAAAATGCACCCTGTTCATGAACGCCCGGGGCGGATGGTATACCGCGCCCAACACGCCGGAAAACCAGCCCTGGGGCTTCGTTTTTCACGGGTGCCTCCTGACGGGGGAATGCAACCCGGGCGAGGCGAAGCTGGGCCGGCCCTGGCGGAAATATGGCCGGACGGTGTTCCTCTCCTGCGAGATGGATGAGCACGTTTCCCCCCGGGGGTTCGAGGACTGGGACGAGACCCGGGTGGTCACCGGGCGGATGGGCGAATGGGACACCCGGGGCGCCCGGGCGGACCAGAGCACCCGGCATCCGGCCCAGAAGCGCCTGACGGCGGAGGAGGCGTCGGGGATCACCCCGGCCGCCGTGCTGGAGGGATGGGAGCCCGCCTGATTCAGGAATCGTATTTCTCCAGGAAGGAATGGTATTCCCCCCGGGTTTTCCATTCGGGGAAGGTGTCGATATTCACATTATGGATCGCGGCGAAGAGGCGGCGCTCGATGTCCGGCTCGGTTTTCCGGAGGCGGCGGATCATCTCCTTGACCTCCTGGCGCTTGGAATCTCCGACGCCGTCTGCGCTGTGGGCGATGCTTTCCGTCAGACGGCAGGCGCAGCGGAGAAAGGACAGGCCGTTGTATTTCGCCCAGGCGATGATGTCGTCCTCCAGGACGCAGTAGAGGGGCCGGATCAGCTCCAGGCCGGGGAAGTTGGCGCTGTGCACCTTGGGCATCATACCCTGGATCTGGGCGCCGTAGAACATGGCCATGACCGTCGTTTCGATGACGTCGTTGAGATGGTGCCCGAGGGCGATTTTGTTGCAGCCCATCTCCCGGGCCCGGCTGTACAGATGGCCCCGGCGCATCCGGGCGCAAAGATAGCAGGGATTCCGGTCGGTTTCATAGGCGGCGTCGAAGATCCGGGTTTCGAAAACGGAAACGGGCAGCTCCAGCCGCCGGGCGTTTTCCTCGATCAGACGGCGGTTTTCCGGATTGTATCCCGGATCCATAACCAGGTATTCCACCTCAAAGGGATAATCGCTGAAGCGCTGCAGCTGCTGCATCATCTTGGCCAGCAGCATGGAATCCTTCCCGCCGGAGATGCACACGGCGATCCGATCCCCCTCCCGGATCAGGTCATACCGGCGGACGGCCAGGAGAAAGGGGGTCCAAAGCTCTTTGCGGAAGCGCTTCTGGATGCTGCGCTCGATCAGCTGGCAGGGGGTGAGTTCCCGGCTCATGAGGGATCCTCCTTTTCGTCGCGGTCCTTCGCGCCCTGAACCGGGCGGATCAGGGGCAGGAGCAGCAGCCCCGCGGCGGCGCAGCCCATCAGGAGCAGCAGCGCGGGGTTATAGGTGCCGGAGACGGTATAGATCCGGTTGGAAAGGAACAGGGCGACGGAGCTGGTGACGAAATTCGTGCCCATCATATACCCGTAGAGGGTGGCGTAGCTCCGGGTGCCGAAGGCGTAGCGGGTGGTCAGAGGGTAGGAAAGGTTGCTGGCGGCGTTGCCCAGGGAGGCGAAGAGAATCAGCAGCCAGACCCAGGGAATATGGCTGAAATACAGGCCCGCCAGGCCGATGATGAACCCGAGGAGGGAAATTGCGGTTCCCCAGAGGGCGCCGAATTTGTCATACAGGCGGCCCAGGAGAAGCTTGGCCGCCGCCAGGGCACCGAGATAAAGGGTGGCCACCAGGGAGGCGAAGGCGGTTGAATAGCCCAGGTCGCAGAGATGGGGCGCGATGATCCCGACGAGGGCGCTGCTGATGAGCCCGATGATCATGGCCAGGGCCAGCAGCGCGAAGAAGGAGGAGGATCGGACGGCCTCCCGGAGGGAAGGGCCGAAGACAGGCACCCGCGCGGCGCCCCGCTGCCCGAGGGGCCGGAGACCCTTTTCCTCCGGGGTCACCCGGATGACGAAAAACAGCATCACGATCAGGACGGCGAGCATGATGACCCCGGTCACCCGATAGGTGTTCCGCCAGCCGAAGTTCTCCAGCAGCAGGGCGGTCAGGGCGTTCATGACCATGCCGCCCAGGCCGCTGCCCATGAAGCAGACTCCCAGCGCCAGGCCCCGCTTTTCCACAAACCAGTTGCTGATAATCGCGGTAAAGGGAACGAAGGTCAGGAAGGAAACGCTGAGCCCCACCAGCACCGAGCAGAGATAGAAGCCGGCCAGGCTTTGGCAGAAGGAATAGCAGAAATAGCTGACCGGAAGCACAAGACCCGCGATCCGCAGGGTCAGCCGGATGTCGACCCGGCGGTAGATGGCGCCGGAGGCGAAGGAGATCACGGCGTAAATGGCATTGATGATCAGGCTGCAGATGCTGAAGGCGTCCCGCGTTACCCCCAGGGAGGTCGAAACGGGGATGATGTAGAGGCTGTAACAATTGGTGACCACCCCGTGGGTCACGCCCAGCACCAGGGCGCCGCAGATAGCGATGACCCATCCGTAAAACAGTCGGGGGGAGGGGGAAGCCTGTGTCTCGGGCATTCAAAATCACTTCCGTTCTCCGGCGGGGCCGGAAAAGATCGAGGCGGGATTATTCCGACAGGGAGGAAGCCTTTCCCGCCTTCAGGGCGGGGGACGGCAGCTTCAGCCTTTTGGCCGCCTGCTCCAGCTTCTCTCTGATGGCGGCGCGGGCGTCGGAGAGAAAGACGGACTGGCCGGCGGAGGCCAGCTTTTTGATCATGCCCATCATTTCGCCGCGCCGCTCCGGCTCCAGCTCGAACAGGCTCCGGAGCAGGGCGCTGTAGGAATCCCGCCAGTTGGCGCTCAGATCGAAGAGGGTTTTGGCCCCGGAGGCGTCCATGGCGTCGAAGAGAGCGTCCACGAAGGCCTTCCGCTGCTCCTCGTCCAGGTCGCTGAGCCATTCCTGGAGGGCCCGGTCCATGAAGACGCTGGCGGAGGATTGGCTGTCCACCTCCTCAAAGGCGGCGCCCAGCACCTGCCAGGACATGGGATTATGCTGCATGACGCCGCTGGCGTCGCTTTTGATGACCTTTTTCCGCTCCAGATGGCTCAGGAGGATGCCCACCACCGAGGTTTCGGGAACGATCAGGTCCATGCGGTCCAGCAGGGACTGGTATTCCTCCCGGGCGATCAGGGCCTTCACAAAGCCGGGGCCGTCGTTGGTATAGACATGGCGGATCCGGGGCCGGACGGCCTCCCCGCTGAAGGCGGCGGCGTAGACCGCCAGATTGCCGCCCTTGGAATGGCCGCCGATGATCAGGGGGCCGGGAAGGGCGTCCGCCGCGGAGAGAAGATAGGCCACGCTTTCCTTCTGGCCTTCGGTTTCGCCGAAGCTGAAATTGAAATCCTCCCGCCAGCCGACGACGCTGTTATCCGTCCCCCGGTAGGCCACATAGACCGTTTCCTCCGGCAGGAGGAAGACCATGGCGGAAAACTGAACCTGTCTTTCCGAGTCAATATGATTGACATACCGGCCGACGCGCACCTCCCCGAAGCGGGCGCTTTCCCCCGCCGCCAGCAGCAGCGGCACCGGATCATTGAAAAACAGATCGCCCTGCTTCCGGCCCAGGCGGACGTAGGTATGGGCCAGCTCCCGGACGGAGACAAAGCCGCCCAGGGCCGGGGAGGGGACGATATGGGACATGTCTACATAGGCCAGCTCGGAAAAAATCAGGTTGTCGACCTCGTTCAGGGGCCTTTCCCGGAAGGACAGATCGCCCCGCCAGGTCAGATAATCCAGGAGATTTGCCAAGAGGGTTCCTCCTTTCAGAACCGTTCTTCCAGCGGGGAGCGCTTCATTCCGCCGCGCCGGGCGCCCGGACGCCGGGGGTTCGGACCGAAATCCGTCGGAGCGGAACACGCGGGTCAGCGCTGCTTCCGCCGGCGGGAGGTGTGGCCCCGGGGAGGGGAAAAGCCGCCGCCATAGGCCTTCTGGTAGCAGGGATCGCACAGGGAAAAGGGCCAGTCCCAGGCCAGACGGCGGCCGCAGGTTTTGCAGGTCCGCCCGGTCAGCTTCTGGGTGGAGAGCACATGGATGATGCCGGAGGAGATCAGATCCTTCCGCTGCTGAATGACGGCCAGGGTCTCCTCCGGATCCGGAAGAAAGCGGCGCGCGTAATTGTAGAGCAGGTCGCAGAGGCGGTAATCCCCCTCCAGCCGGTCCAGCATGGCCACGGTGCACTGCTCCGGATCCAGAAGCGCCGGCAGCTCGGCCATGACGTCGCAGCGCTGATGGAGGGACTCGGCGTGATACATGATCTTCCAGATTTCCAGCAGGCGCGGATCCGTTTCGTCAAAGGGGATGCAGAGAAAATCATAGAGCAGGCGCTTGTCCGTCCGGGGCGTTTCCATCCGGGAGGCCAGGGACAGCATCCGGTCGGTGGAGGCCTTGGCGAAGGATTCCTGATCCTTCATGCCGATCCATCGGGTCAGAATTTCCGTCAGGGGGAGGGGCAGCCCCAGCAGGGATTCCGGAAAGCGGATCACCGCGTGGGTCAGGGGCGGCATGGGCCGAGAGAGCGCCCCGGCCACCGTCGGCCGGAAGCCCAGGGCGTTGACATAGCCGATGTCGTATTGCCCGAAGCGGCCGGCCCGGCCGGCGATCTGGCGGATTTCCGAATCCGTCAGGGGGCGGACGATGTCCCCGTCATACTTTTCCGATTCCATGAAGACCACCCGGGCGATGGGCAGATTCATGCCCATGGCGATGGCGTCGGTGGAAACGACGATGTCCGTCTCCCCCCGGCGGAAGCTTTCCGCCTGATTCCTGCGCACATCCGGCGGCAGGGCCCCGTAAATCAGGGACACCCGGTACCCCTTCTGCTTCAGCTCCGCCGCCAGGGCATGCACCCGGGCCCGGGAAAAAACGATCAGGGCGTCCCCCCGGCGGACGCCGGAAGGAAAGTGGAAGCCGGTTTCCTCCACCTCCAGGGGCGTCATCCGCTCATGGCGGACGACGGACAGCTCGTCCCCGCAGTCCCGGATAATCTTCGTCAGAAGGGCTTCCGCGTCCGGCGAGGCGCAGATGTGAATCTCGTCGGCGCAGAGGCCCAGCACCGCCGCGGACCAGGCGCCGCCCCGGTCCCGGTCGGAGATCATCTGGCATTCGTCGATGACGGCGAAATCATAGCGCTCCGCCAGATCCGCCATCTCGATGGTTGAGGACTGCACCCGGCTGTTCGGCACGGCGATCCGCTCCTCCCCGGTTACCAGGGAGCAGGGCACATCCTCCATGTTTAGATTTTCGAACTGCTCAAAGGCCAGCAGCCGCAGGGGCCCCAGATAGATGCCCTTCCGGGCGGCGCGAAGCCGCTGGATACTTTCCCAGGTTTTGCCGGAATTGGTGGGGCCCAGATGGAGCACAAAGCGCCGCCGCATTCCCCGGGCGAGGGGATAGAGATCCCGGATGTGCTCCGGCATGGCGCTGAGCAGGGCGCTTTGCAGGCTCTTCCGATCCGCCCGGCTCTGGTCCTTCCGCCGCTGGAGCGTTTTCAGCGAGGGATTGCGGGCAAGCAGCTTCCGGATCCGTTTCTGGGGGTAATGCATGGAAAGCGCCCGGAGCACATCCTCCCGGGCTTCCCGCGCCTGCGCCTCCGTCCGGGAGCGGACGGTGTCCTTTTCCCCCAGGCGGAGGGAGCCGCAGCTTTGCAGCACCGGGAAGGCCTTCTCCGCCTCCCGCGCCAGCCACCGGGCCAGGCTGCCTTCGGGCAGGGCCTGATCCACCGCCTTCAGGGGCAGCCCCCGGCGGAATACTGTCCGGGATAGAATATCCGCCACGGAGCCGTTTTTCTTTCCTTCCTCCCGCCAGAGGGGGGCGAGATCGGCGGAGGCCAGGTATTCGGAAACCACCGGATCCAGCCGCCCGGCCAGGCGGCCGGCGTTTTTTCGCAGCCAGGCGGCGGGCTGGCCGGCCTCCGCGCATTCCACGGCCCGCAGGGCGTGCTTCAGCGGCTGTCGGATGTGGCGGACGGAGCGAAGAAAGGGCAGGCTGATTTCATGCCCGAGCGCCAGCTCGGAGGAGATCAGCGGCGCGAGCTCCTCAAATTCCGCCTGGCACGCCTCCGGCAGCGGGCCCTCGGCGACGGCCCGATAGAGCTTGTCCTTTTTCCGGGTCTGGCGCAGGGCGCTTTGAAAGGCGGGGCTGTCCAGGTATTCCGCCTTTTCGGCGGGGCGCATGACCCGGGTAATGACCTGCACCTGCTCCAGGGTCCGCCGGAGGATGCCCGCCTCCATTTCGGAAAGCAGCGCCTGCCGATAGGCCCGCAGGGCGGCTTCTTCCGGGGTTCGGATGTTTTCCATCGCTGGCGCGCTCCTTTGTCGAATGATTCGGGGAGAAAGGAACTCCTCTGCCCTTATGATACAGGCGAAAGGGGGCGGCGTCAATCCGCAATCCGCCCGGGGAAAGCACGGAAGGCGATCGGGACGGACGGAGCGCGGGAAAAAGAGGGGAGAGGATACGCCCGGAGAATAACATCTTGTTTCTAAAGCCGGATAAAAGAAAAAACAAGAGAGACGATCCGATTCTGAAAATGGTTTGACAGGGGGCCGGAGACCGTGTTACACTTCCCCCGAAAGAAAATAACGGGGGGATGCCGCATGAAGGAAGAAAAGCTGCGCCAGGCGCTGGAAGGCTGCCGGCTGCCCGCCTGGGAATCGATTCCCGATTTCGGGCTGTATATGGATCAGCTGCTGACCTATACGGAAAGGGCGCTTCCCTCCTTTTCCGGCCTGACCGCCGCGATGATCAACAATTATGTCAAGGCGGGGATCATGAACCGGCCGGAAGGAAAGAAATACAGCCGGGAGGCGATCGCCCGGCTGCTGATGATCTGCGTGCTGAAGCAGACCCTGTCCCAGGAAAACATCAAAAAACTGCTGTATCCGGCGGAAAACAGGGAGGCGGAAGCGCTGTATCATGACTTCCGCGCCGCCCAGGACCGGATGGTCGGGCTTTTTGCCTCCCGGGCGCCGGAATCGGCCCTGACCTGCGCCCTGGAATCCGCTTTTCAGCATCTGATCTGCGGGATGATGCTGGCGGAGGAAGGAGCGGGCGGGGAAACGTAATCCCCGTGGGAGGCCGGAATCGGCCATACCCGCTTCCATAAAACGCGGAACCGGCCCCTCCCGCATGCTTCCCTGTCCGGGAGGCTTTTTTTATTCGACCTTCGGCATCCACCGGCGAATCGCTTCGGTGACCTGATCCAGATGGAAATCATAGCAGTGGTCGTCCCCGGGGATGGTGACCAGCGTGGCGTTTTCATAGGCCTTCTCCGCCTCGACGGAGCAGGCGTAGGGCACCGCCTCGTCCGCGTCCCCGTGGATCAGAAGCACTGGCCCCCGGTAGCGGTAAGCGTCCTCCACATGGATCATCCGGGCGGCCCGGAGATAGTTGCCGGAGAGGACGCGCCCCTCGTCCATGGGGATTTCCTCCGGCGGGCGCTCCGGATCAAAGGCGTGGCCCAGTATGGAGCCCCGGCGGGCGTCCTCGGGAATCATCAGGGCGGGGGACATGGGAATCACCGCCCGGATCTGATCCGCCTTCATGGCCGCGGCCAGGGCCACGATGAGCCCGCCCTGGGAATGGCCGCAGAGATACAGATCCGTGACAAAATCCAGGCCCCGGGCATAATCGATGAGGGTCATCATGTTGCCGAGCCATTTAAACAGGGTATGATCGCGGAAGGCGCCGCCGCTGGCCCCGTGGCCGTACATATCCGGCCGCAGGGTGGCATAGCCCAGCTCGTTCAGGGTCCGGGACGCGGCCAGAATATGCCTTTCTTCCTTATAGCCGGTAAACCCGTGGATCACCAGCACCAGGGGGTGCTTTTTATTCCCGTTTTCCGGCAGATCCAGCTCCGCTTCCAACAGAATACCGTCGTCCTCGATTTGCAGATGCATGCGTTTCCCTCCTATTTTTTGATTTGCGTGACGAAAGGTATCATAAACCATCCTGATGGGAAGCACAAGAGTCAATCCGGAATGGCGGAAAGAAATGCCCGGACGCAGGGGAGAACTGGCTTTTGAAAACAACATAAAAATCAACGATGCATCTTGACAAGACAGAACAAATAATATAATCTAATATCGAAAACCAGATTACCCAATAGCGGAGATGATGACAGATGCGTATGAACTATCTCTTCGGAGACTCCATCGGCCAGGGAATCTATTTCCGGGAGGACGCGGGCCGCTACCGCCGCAGCCCCCGGAACTGCGTAAGGCTGCTGCAGGACGAAGGCATCCCCGTCGAGAATCACGCGGTGATGGGCTATACGGTGGAAAAGGGCCTGGCCGCTTTCCGGGAAAGCCGGACCGAGGCCGGCGCCAACTGCGT
This sequence comes from uncultured Clostridia bacterium, assembly GCA_946613955.1. The sequence goes on along the minus strand of CAMOGC010000022.1, from coordinate 2,109 downwards.
GATCGAGTTTGGCGGCAACGACTGCGATCTGGACTGGCAGGCAGTTTCCGACGATCCGGAAAGCTTCCATGACGGAAGGGTCCCGCTGGGGCGGTTCCGGGAGACGCTGAACAGCTTTATCCGGGAGGCGAGGGGCCGCGGGCTGACGCCGATCCTGGTGACGCCGCCGCCCCTTTTGTCGGAAAGGTATTTCGCGTGGGTGTCCCGGGGAAAGGATCCGGAAAGCATCCTGCGGTATCTGGGGGACGTGGAGCATATCTCCCGATGGCAGGAGCGCTACGCCTGGGCCGTCCGGGACGAGGCGGAGAGGAACGGATGCCGCCTGCTGGATCTGAGAAGGGAAATGCTGGAGGAACGGAATCTTCCGGATCTGATGAGCCTGGACGGCATCCATCCCAACGAGCGGGGATACGAGGCGATGGCCCGGGCCCTGATGGGAATGATTCCGGACGACGCCTTTCGCGCGGGCGCGTAAAGGCGGAGGAACCCGGCCCGTCCCTCCCGATGTGTTATCGGCGGCGCCTTTCGCGCGGGCAGGCAAAAACGGGGTTACCCCAGGCTTTCCACATACCGCCAGTTCCGGTTCCACCGGGTGACCGGCGCGGGTGCGCCGGGATAAATCCGCCCCAGCCCCGTTTCCCGGATGGAATCGGCGGGCGTCTGGGTACACATGCGGACGGCGTCGGCGGGCGGGATGTCGAAGCGGTGGATCAGGTTTTCCAGCGCCACCCGCATCAGCAGGACGGAACCGGCCAGGGTTCCGTTTTCCAGCCGGGCCTCTCCATCCCGAACCAGCACCGGCTGCCCGCCCAGGGCATATTCCCCGTCCGGCATGCCGGCCGCCTCCATGGCGTCGGTGATGACCACCGCCTTATCGGCGCCCTTCGCCTTCCACAGCAGGCGGACCGTATCCCGATGGAGATGCACCCCGTCGCAGATCATCTCCGTGAAAAACCGGTCGTCCGTCAGGGCGGCGCCGGGAACGCCGGGATTCCTGTGGTTCAGGGGCGTCTGGGCGTTGAAGGTGTGGGTAATGTGATCCGCGCCCCAGTCCGCCGCCAGATGGGTCTCCTCGGCGGTGGCCTCCGTATGGCCGACGGAAATCACGGTTCCCCCCTCCGTCGCCCGGCGGATAAAGGCCTCGCTGCCGGGCTTTTCCGGCGCCAGGGTCATGATCCGGGCCTCCTCCGGATGCCCGTCGGTCAGGGAGAGGAAGGTGTCCCAATCCGGATCCAGGAAGCATTCCTTCCGCTGGGCGCCGGCCTTCCGGGCGTTCAGGAAGGGAGCCTCCATATGGGCACCGGGAATCAGGGCTTCCTCCGGACAAAGACCGGAGCCTTCGGAGGGAAGGCCGGCTTCAGGGCCTTTGGGAATGTCCCCGAAGCGGCGGCGCTGATCCCCGTGAATCCGATGAACGGCCGCCATGACCCCGCGGGTTTCCTCCACGGAGGCGCTCATGGTCGTCGGGAGAAAGGCGGCGACCCCTTCCTTCCGCAGCTCCCGCGCCATGGCCCGGATGTCCGCCTCGCCCCGCATGGCGTCATATCCCCGGAAGGCATGGATATGAACGTCCACAAACCCGGGAATCACATAATCCCCGGAGCAGTCCAGCACTTCCTCCCCGGGAAAGGGCGCCAGGCGCTCCCCGAGGGCGCAAATCCGCCCGCCGAGAATTCGCAGATCCCTGTTTTCCTGAAAACGTCCGTCGACAAAAACGGTCGCGTATCTGATCAGCATGTTTTCCGCCTTTCCGCAGCCGGAGTTTTTTCGGCTGCCTTTTTCCCGGGAGTTTCCCGCTTTTTTGAATAGATGAACCGTGGGGCCGGAGGAATCTCTCCGACATTATAACACAAGGCCGTTCCTTCGGCTCATTCCGCCCCAAAATATTTCTCTTGACGGAACCGGCCGGGGGTGATAGAATAACCGAGCTGGTTCGTGAGGAGCGATGGCCGAGCGGTTGAAGGCGCTGGTCTTGAAAACCAGTGATACCGAAAGGTACCGGGGGTTCGAATCCCTCTCGCTCCGCCAGCCTTGACAAGGAGAAGTACCCAAGAGGCCGAAGGGGCTCCCCTGCTAAGGGAGTAGTGCGAGTGATCGCAGCCCGGGTTC